>JBGSKE010000573.1:0-1889 GCA_041741355.1 Negativicutes bacterium
ACGGCTATACTGCGAAAAAGGTGCAGGGATTTTTGAGTCCAAATGGTCGCTGATTCCTTCGAAATTCCTGCAAACGTTAACCCATGGCTTATATAATTCAAGCAACCTAAAACAAATTTTAGCAGAGGTGTTTGGCGACATTCGTTTAGGGGAAGTGAAAATTCCATTATTGTTACCGGCTTCTGATATCGGTTTGGGTGGAGTTCATGTTTTCAAGTCAAGCTATTCTCCGGACTTTACCCGTGATAAAGAAATATTGGTGCGCGATGCCGTGCTTGCATCATGTGCGGCGCCAACTTTTTTTAATCCGACCAAAGTTGGGCCGTATCTTTTGGCAGATGGAGGGCTTTGGGCAAACAATCCGACATTGGCGGCAATAATTGATGCCCAATATAGGTTGAAGATTAAGTTTGAAAATATCCATGTGCTTTCGGTAGGGACAGGTCATGCCAAAAAATATTATGGAATAAATGATAATAAATGGTGGGGGTTCATGTTTGGCTGGGGTGGTCGCAAGTTTATCGATTTCTTGCTGTCGCTTCAAGCCTTATCCACAAACAATTACGCACAGCTAATGCTTCAAGAACGGTTGCTGCGCTTGGACTTTGAATCGGATATTCCGTTACCATTGGATGATTGTTCCGCAAATGACGATTTAATTGCCCGCGCTGATAAGGAGTTTACTTATCGCAGCGCCTCAATCATAAACTTTTTCAAATAAATTTGGGAGGGAAAAAATAATGTTAACAGATAAACAGAGATCAATTGTTTTAAGCGAAATGCTGGATAAGCTGGAACTGCCGGAATCGGCATATATTAAGGCGAAAGAACGATACGACTCTTTGGGATTGTGGTTTAACAAGTCCGAATGCAAGAAGTATAACCCGCATATTTTCCCCCAAGGATCATTTCGCTTGGGAACAGCCATACGGCCGTTGGATGACAAAGCAGAATATGACTTGGATCTTTCATGCAAGCTCAGAGCCGGGGTGTCAAAAGAATCACATACGCAAAAAGAATTGAAACAAATCATCGGCCGTGAAGTTGGCGCTTACCGTTCTGTAAATGGGATTAAAGCGCCGGTAGAAGAAAAACACCGCTGTTGGAGGTTGGAATACGCTGACGAATTGAGTTTTCATATTGATATTGTTCCTTGCATTCCAGCGGCGGCAGCAAGACAAAGGGCCTTATTCGATTTAATGCGCAATGCTGGCGAAACGGATATCCTGGCAACGAACGTATCTCAGTTGGCTGTATCGATAACCGACGACAGGCACGCAGGATATGCGAGTATCTGCGACGATTGGCATGGCAGCAATCCGCAAGGATACGCGCTATGGTTTGAAGATCGGATGAGTCAACTACGTTCAGTATTTGAAGCAAGAGCGCAGATTGACCCAGTGCCATCCTTTAAATTGAAATCGCCATTACAACGAGTGGTTCAATTGCTAAAACGCCACCGCGACCAAATGTTCAAGGGACATGAAGAGATGAAACCAATCTCGATAATTATTACAACATTGGCGGCAAGAGCTTATAAAGGCGAGGCGGACATTGGTATAGCATTGCACAATATACTTAATAGTATGGACCGCTATATTGCTGCACACGCGCCAAAGGTTCCCAATCCGGTAAATCCAGAGGAAGATTTTGCTGATCGTTGGAATATGCCGGAAGGAAAGAATGCGAATTTGGAAGGGAATTTTATGAGATGGCTTGTGCAGGCCAGAACGGACGTTGATTTGCTCAATACCCCCAATCCCGTTTTTCTAAAAGATCATATTGAAAAAAGATTTGTGATCACAGTGAATGCTGCAGAGTTATCGAGAAAAATTGGCATTGTTGATGAGAAAAAGCAGGAGATCGCCCCCCAATTTCATGTTATTTCA
>JBGSKE010000574.1:0-7191 GCA_041741355.1 Negativicutes bacterium
GTATTGACGGGAGGCGGACAGTGCATGACCGGATGCGTCCATTCCCCAATGGCGCCGGTAGTTACGACAAAGTGCTCGCCAATATGCACAAAGCGGTTGACTCCCGCCAAGGCGGCAATTATTATGCGCGGGGCACTTATACCGCTTATAATCTCGATTTTGCCGCCGATGTCCTGGCTTTGGCCGATGAAGGTTTTGACCGCCTGTCGGTGGAGCCGGTTGTGGCTAAGGAGGAACCGTACGGACTTCGCGCCGAGCATCTGCCAGAGTTATTTCGTCAGTATGATTTGCTGGCAGCCGAGTATTTGAAGCGGCATGCAGAAGGGCGTGGTTTTGATTTCTTTCATTTCAACGTGGACCTGCAGCATGGGCCTTGCTTGGTAAAACGGCTCAGTGGCTGCGGCGCCGGGCACGAATATTATGCGGTTACTCCGGAAGGCGACCTTTATCCCTGCCATCAATTTGTCGGTAGGGAGGGGTTCAAAGTCGGTACAGTATTTGGTGAAATAGATCAACCGGCATTGTGTGATGAATTTCGTCAGGCTCATGTTCTGACAAAAACTGAGTGTCGGAATTGCTGGGCCCGTTTTTATTGCAGCGGCGGTTGTCATGCCAATGCGGAGGCATTTCACGGATCGATTCATCAGCCCTATGAATTAGGTTGTGAATTGCAGAAAAAACGCCTGGAGTGCGCCATCGCGGTACAAATTGGACTGAAAAGGATTGCTGCCAACAAGAATTAAGAGGAAAATTGCAAACCGTTGTCGAAATATTACAGATATGCAAAAAGTCGATGTTTGATTGAACTGAAAGGAGGATTTGGATGCACCTTGACATGGGATTGAATCTGGACCTGTCACAGAAGCTTGTCATGACCCCGCAGCTCTGTCAGGCCATCACGATTCTCCAGCTGTCTGCGCTGGATCTGGCCGAACTGGTTCAACAGGAATTGTTGGACAATCCCGTTCTCGATCAATTGGATTTGCCAGTGAAAGATGTTGTGTTGCCAATAGCGCCGGAAGCAGCGCCGGTTCCGGCGCCTGATTACTTCGACTGGGCCGAATATTTTAGTGAAGGCGGCAGTCGCGGAATGTACACCCGACAGGACTCGGGGGAATCAGAGCCGAGGGATGTCGCAGCCTGTGGCATGTCGTTGCATGAACATCTGGAACTGCAACTGGACTTCTGCAACCTAAGCCAGCGGGAGCAGGCGCAGGGGAGGTACCTGATCGGCTGTATCGATAATAATGGCTATTTTACCGGTACGCTGGAAGATGCGGCCGTAGCGCTGAAATCTTCACCGGAGTCGGTGGAAGCGTTGCTGCTGCTGATTCAGGGCTTTGACCCCGCAGGCGTCGGCGCGCGCAATTTACAGGAGTGTCTGCGAATCCAGCTGCGCCAACGCGGCGTACAAGACCCGCTGATTGAATGTTTGATAGACGATTATCTGGAGGCAGCGGCCTCTGGCAGGTATGCCTGGATTGCCGGCAAGATCGGCGTAACAGCTGAAGAAGTGCGCAAGGCGATGCAGTTGATTCGGACGCTGAACCCCAAACCGGGCTCGGCGGTGTCGGCTGATGGGCCTTGCAGTTATGTTGTGCCAGATATCACAGTGCGGAAAATTGACGGCGAATATCTGATCCTGATTAATGATACCCAGGTGCCAGGGCTGCGGGTTAATCCCTATTACAAAAAGATGGCGAAAGAAACGGATGGCGATGCCAGGCGTTTCATTGAGGGTCGGATCGGCAGTGCATTATGGTTGATCCGTAGTATCGAACAACGCCGGCAGACACTGCAAAAAGTGATGCAGACGATCATTGAAGTGCAGCCGGACTTTTTCGACAAAGGGTCGCGGCATTTATTACCGATGACGATGAAGCAGGTGGCTGACCGGGTTGGCGTGCACGAATCTACGGTGAGTCGGGCCACCGCCAACAAATATGTGGCGACGGCGCATGGGTTGTTTAGTTTGCGTTCCTTCTTTTCCGCCGGGGTGTCGGCGGTTGACGGCAGCACGATGTCGGCAACTCGGGTCAAGCGGGAAATCCGTGAACTGGTAGCGGCGGAAGACCCGATTCATCCGCTCAGCGACCAGGCGTTGACGGAACAGCTGATCAAAAATGGCATTGCTGTGTCAAGGCGTACAGTGGCCAAATACCGCGAAGAGTTGGAAATCATGCCGTCCTGTCGTCGGAAAAAGTGAGGATTGAACGATTGAATCAGAACAATGAGTCTCTTCAATGGCTGTGTAAAGGGAAAGTAATTCCGGCTTGCCGGAACGAGGAGGAACTGGCCTGTGCCCTGTGTTTGCCGAAGGCACCCAGTCTGATCATCCTGTTTGGCGATATCAATAGTTTGCCGGAATTGGTACGGCGGGTGGATGAGGCAGGAAAACTATTATTGTTGCATTTAGACCTGATTGGTGGGATTGGCCGCGATCGGGCCGGCATCCAGTTTTTGGCTAACATGGGAGTTAAAGGATTGATTACCACCAAACCACAGTTGGCCAAGATGGCCCGCCAGGAAGGCATGCGGGTGATTCAACGAATGTTTTTGGTCGATTCCGAATCACTGCGCACCGGCATTCATTTATTGCGGGGCTTTCGTCCGGATGCGATTGAAGCACTGCCGGCATCGACCCCGGCCAGTGTACTGGCCGAACTGAAAGCGGCGACCGATGTGCCGATTCTGGTCGGAGGGTTGGTCCGCTGCGCCGATGATGTGATTCAAGCGGTGGCTAACGGTGCGTTTGCCGTAAGTACCAGCCAACGGGAACTGTGGAATCTGGACTGATTGTTGACGAGTGGCTTAAGGCGGCGTACAATAGACTTGTCGGAGTCTTAGAGAATGAGAGATAGTCCTGACACGTTTTTTGCGTTACGCACAGAACGGGTCGGGACTTTTATTTTTGTCTTGCAGAAGTACGGGAGGGGAACAGATGGAAAAAACGACGGCGGTCATTATTGGCGGAGGCGCCACAGGCGTTGGGATTTTGCGTGATTTGTCGATGCGCGGAGTTGCGGCGATTTTGCTCGAGCAGCGTGATTTAGCTTATGGGGCTAGTTCGCGTTTTCATGGTCTGCTGCATAGCGGCGGGCGCTACGCGGTAAAAGATCCCGAAGCGGCGCGGGAATGCGCCGTGGAAAATGCGGTGCTGCGCAAAATAGGTCGGCATTGTGTCGAACCAACAACCGGCTACTTTGTCCGGTTGCCGGAAGATGATCCCGCGTATGAATCGAAGTGGGTGGCTGCCTGCCAAACAGCCGGGATTCCGGTGGAAAAAGTCTCGCTGGACGAAGCGCATCGCCTGGAGCCACACCTTACCGAGCGGGCGGAAGCCGTATACCGGGTTCCCGATGCCGCTATCGACGGATTCCGTCTGTGCCGGCAAAATGTATTATCGGCTAAGCAGTTTGGCGGACGGATGCTCAACTATACCGAAGTCATTGGGATTGAGCAGCAAAACAATCAAGTGGTCGCGGTAAAGATCCGCAATATGATTAGTGGCGAAACAGGAATGATCGAATGCGATATTGTGGTTAACGCCGCCGGATCCTGGGTCGGGCAGGTTGCCGAGTTGGCCGGCGTCAAGATCAATGTCACGCCGGACCGCGGCACGCTGATTGCGTTTAATCACCGGTTTACCGACCGGATCATCAATCGGCTGCGACCGCCGGCCAACGCCGATATCTTTGTGCCGCACGGCTCGGTGACACTGCTTGGCACGACTTCTTCACCGGCGCAGCGACCTGACGATTTCACGCCGACGACTGCCGAAGTGTTGGCCTTGATCGAGGATGGCAAACCGTTGTTTGAGGAACTGCCACAGTATCGTCTGCTGCGGGCTTATACGGGAACTCGTCCGTTGTATTGCGCCGATCCGACCGCTGCCAGCCGGGAAATATCACGTAACTTTGTGATTCTGGACCATGCCGGGGAAGGCCTGAAGGGATTCGTCAGCATTGTCGGCGGCAAACTGACCACATATCGACTGATGGCGGAAAAAATCACCGATGTAATTTGTGCGAAACTGGCGGTGCGGGCGGCTTGCCGCACAGCTGAAGAACCCATGGTCGCCGATATTGATCCGGCGTTGATGCAGCAGGCCAAACAATTCTTTCCGGCCAGCGGCGTGGAGCTGGCTGCTTCACGGCTGGGGCCCGATTTTGCCGAGACTGTGGAGCGGATAAAAAACAATCCGCTAAAAAAAGAGCTGGTTTGCGAGTGCGAGCTGGTCACGTTGGCGGAAGTCGAAACCGTGGCGCATGATACCACCACTTTTACGATGAGTGACATCCGTCGACGCACCCGGATGGGGATGGGTACCTGCCAGGGAACCTATTGCGGCCTGCGTGGCCTGGGGATGATGGTTGACAACAACTTAGCCAAGGGAGCTATGACGGAAAATTTATTGCGCGAATTCCTCGAGTCCCGTTGGAACGGCATCCGGCCAATTTTGTGGGGGCATCAGATTCGAGAAGTTGAGCTGACCAGGGGAATTTACGGCGCAGGATTGAATATAGACGGGGCGGTGCCAGATGAAACAGAATGATGTAATTGTGATCGGCGGCGGGCTGGCCGGCCTATTTGCCGCAATTACCGCTGCCAAACGGGGCCGGCGGGTTCTGATTGTCACAAAAGGGGTCGGCGCCATCGCGATTGGCGGCGGCTCAATCGATATGCTTGGCTATGATCAGGCCGGGGCGCCGGTTCGCAATCCCCGCGAAGCGCTGGCGGCATTGGGGCAGGACCATCCTTATTCGATCCTCGGCCAACAGAAAGTCGAACAGGCGATGCAGGAATTTATCGCGTTGTGCGCGGCAGAAGGCTACCCTTATATGGGGAATTTACAGCAAAATCAGTGGATTCCGACGGCACTCGGTCGTGTGAAGCCGACTTGCCTCACGCCGCTGACAATGAATGCGGCCAGCCTGAAAGCTGCGACCGAAGTCACGGTGGTTGAATTTGAGGGACTGAAAGACTATTGCGGCAAGGTGATTGTTGAGGGGCTGATGCAATGTCCCGGCTATCAGAAAAAATATTCGGTCGTTTCCGTGCGGACCGACATTAACGATGGCAGGGACCTGACCGCCTTGGATGTGGCTCGCTGGCTGGACTCGGAATCAGGTCAGGCCGCCTGTTTTACCCAGATTGCTCATTGCGTTGCGCCGAACAGCGTCATCCTGTTGCCGCCGGTACTGGGCACGCAGCCTGACTATAGTCTGCTCGAAAAAATCGAACAGGCGACGCAATGCAAGGCTATTGAAACTGTCGGATTGCCGCCTGCTGTCACCGGCTACCGGCTGCGCCGAATGCTGGTCAATTGCCTGAGCAAACTGAATGTGAAGCTGATCGAACAGGCCAATGTGCTCCGGGCGACGCTGGAAAATGGGCGTTGCAGCGGTATTGTGACCGGCAATCTCGATCGTGAGCGGACTTATCGGGCCAATTCGTTCATTCTTGCCACAGGCGGATTCTTCGGCGGCGGACTGCAGGCGGGGGCCGGTCAGGCGACGGAGGTTGTGTTCGATTTACCGGTTCCGGCGCCGGCAGATCCTGGCGCCTGGAGTAATGAAAGCCTGTTTTTCTCTGGCAGTCAGCCGTTTGCCAAATTCGGCGTGCAGGTCGATGCCCGGCTGCGTCCGGTCGATGCAATCGGTCAGCTATTGCTGGAAAATGTGTTTATTGCCGGTAAAACCCTGGCCGGCTATGATTATTGCTTTGAAAAATCGGGAAATGGCGTGGCTCTGGCGACTGCTTATCAAGCGGGCTGCGAGGCGTAGGAGGAAGACATGAAAAAACATCAATATAATCCGGACAGCTGTATCGCCTGTACTTCCTGCGTCGCTTACTGTCCGGTATCTGCCGCGACCCGCAAATTTGCCGGTCCGAAGATGCTGGGCCCGGCCTTGGAACGTTTCCGCGGCGGCGAGACGAATACCGACTTTTCGCTGGATTACTGTGCGAACTGTAAAAACTGCGATATATCCTGCCCGTCCGGCGTACCGATCTCTACGTTGAATATGCTGGCCCGGGCCAAACAATACAAGAATAAACGGCGCAGCTTGCTGGACTGGATGATGTCCCATTCCGACATCATGTCCAAACTGGCTAGCCCGATGGCGGCCCTGTCCAATTTTGGCATGGCCAATCCGCTGACCAAGCTGATTCTGAAACAGGTCGGTATCACCGACACGATGAGTTTGCCCAAATACGCCAGAAAGACTTTTCTTAGCCAGTTCCGCGCTTTCAAACAACAGAGTTTTCCCGACAAAGTCGTGTTTTTTCCCGGCTGCTTTATCAATTATTATGCACCGGAAGTCGGCATGGACCTGGTTGCCGTAATGCAAAAGAACAACCTGGAAGTGATTGTGCCGGAAGGACTGGATTGCTGTGGCTCGCCGCTGGTGGGCAAAGGGTATCTGGATGAGGCGATGGAAAAAGGCCGCAAAAACATTGCGGCGCTCAAAAGCCTGATCGATCATGGAATTCCGGTTCTGACCTGCTGTACCAGCTGCGGCCTGATGTTGAAAATGGAATATCAGGAACTGATGGATCTCGATCATATGGAAAAATTGGCGGCCAATACTTACGATGCTTCGGAATTCTTGCTGGAACGGCATGAACAGGGCAAACTGAATCTGGATTTGGCGCCGGTGGCCGGTCGCTACATCTATCACACGCCCTGCCACCTAAGGGCGCAGGGAATTGGCCGTCCCAGTTTTGATCTGTTGTCGATGATCCCCGATTTTCAGATTGAAGCGGCTGACGCTGGTTGTTGCGGTCAATCCGGCACTTATGGTTTTGAAGTCGCCAAACATGATATTGCAATGGAAATTGCCGAACCGGTGTTTCAGCGGATCAAAGAATATCATCCGGATTTTATCGTTTCCGACTGCAGCGGCTGCCGGATGCAGCTGTCGCAGGGAACCGGTTTCCCGGCCTTGCACCCGATCACCATATTGCGGCAGTCGTATGAGGGGAAGCAGAGCTAAGGGAACAAAAAAGCCAGGCGCCCGATTTGGTTCGGGAACCTGGCTTTTCTATGTTGTACGCCCGGCATGGGCGTCATCTATAGGATGAAAGTTCCGAACGGGGGCTGGCGAGCGCCAACCGTTAGCCAAGAGCAAGGGTGTCCGCCGCGAGGCGGAATCTGAAGGAAGCTGGAGGCAAATGCTTGACCTGAGG
>JBGSKE010000575.1:0-3950 GCA_041741355.1 Negativicutes bacterium
ATGCCAAGAAGGCGGCTGAAGAAAAGTTCAAAACCATCAATGAGGCTTATGAAGTACTCGGCGATGCCGATAAACGGGCCAAATACGACCAACTGGGCATGAACTGGCAATCCGGTCAGGATTTTCAACCAGGCCCGGATATGGGAGGATTTGATTTTCGCAATGTGAATATCAACGGGCAGGACTTGCATGGATTTAGCGATTTTTTTGCCAGCATGTTCGGTGGCGATGCGTTTGGCCGCCGCGGCGGCGTCAGGGCTGAACGGCAGCGCGGGCCGATGCGGGGCGAAGACATCGAAGCCGACATCAACCTGCTGGTGGAAGAGCTATATAATGGCGGTGAAAAAGACATTCAGATCCAGTCCGGTCGCAGCAGCAAAACCGTCAAGGTGAAGATTCCGCCGCGGATTTATCCCGGCGCGGTACTGCGGCTGAAAGGCCTCGGCGGCGAAGGACATGGCGGTGGCGGCTCAGGTGACCTGCTGTTGCAGCTGAAAACCCTGCCGCATCCGATTTGGCGAATCGAGGACCAATTTGATATCGAAGCGGATCTGACGATTTATCCCGAGCAGGCGGTCGTGGGTGACAAGGTTTCCGTGCCCACGCCGGACGGCATGGTGCAGTTGAAGATTCCGGCCGGTATCCACAACGGGCAGAAGATGCGACTGAAAGACAAAGGCCTAAAACGCAAAAATGGCAGTTTCGGCGATATGTTCGTGCGGGTGAAAATCGATACGCCTCTGGAGCAAAGCACTGAGGAAATCGAACTGTATAAAAAGATTTTTGAACTACGCAACCGTTAAAGCGGGGGAGGGAAGGACATGAGCGAAGATAAATTTACCCAGAAAGTGACGGCGGTGTTGCAGGATGCGCAACAATCGGCGGCGATGAACTATCATCAGGAAATGACCTCCCGTCATGTGTTTCATGCGTTATTGAAAGACAGAGACGGGCTGATTGACTATATTTTGGCCCAGGCAAAAATTGACCCCGGCCTGATCGAGACCAAGGCGGCTCAGCTGTTGAAAAACCAACCTTCAGTCCGTGGACAGGAAGGCAACTTGCGCTGGAATACGGCAATGGTACGGGTGATGGCGCTGGCCGAGAAACTGGCCAAAGACGCCCAGGACGAGTATATCAGCGTGGAGCACCTGTTAATGGCAATCGCGGAGGATGGCGACAGCGATGTAGTCCAAGCCTGCCGCGATTTTGGCCTGACCCGTTCCAAAATCCGCGAATGGACCCGTGAATTCCGCAAAGGGCAGAATGTAACCAGTGACAATCCGGAAGGCGGCGCACAGATGCTGGCCAAATACGGTCGTGATCTGACTGCCCAGGCCAAACAGGGCAAACTGGACCCGGTGATTGGCCGGGATGAGGAGATTCGCCGGGTGGTGGAAATCCTGTCGCGACGGACCAAGAATAATCCAGTGCTGATCGGCGATCCCGGCGTCGGCAAGACCGCCATCGTGGAAGGATTGGCCCGGCGGGTCGTTGCCGGTGATGTACCGGAGTCATTGAAAAACAAAACCGTCTATTCGTTAGACCTCGGCTCGATGGTGGCCGGATCGAAATACCGCGGCGAATTCGAAGAACGGCTGAAAGGTGTTTTGAACGAAATTGCCAAATCCGAGGGACGGATTATCCTGTTCATTGATGAGCTGCACACGGTAGTTGGCGCTGGAGCCGCCGAAGGTTCGATGGATGCCGGCAATATCCTGAAGCCGATGCTGGCCCGGGGTGAATTGCGCTGTATCGGCGCTACCACACTGAACGAATACCGCAAGTATATTGAAAAAGACGCGGCGCTGGAACGCCGGTTCCAACCGGTAATGGTAGCCCAGCCGTCGGTGGAGGACACGATTTCAATCCTGCGGGGCCTGAAAGAACGCTATGAAGTGCACCACGGCGTAAAAATCAAAGATGCGGCGTTGGTCGCGGCGGCGGTTCTATCCGACCGCTACATTGCCGACCGGTTTTTGCCGGACAAGGCCATCGACCTGGTTGATGAGTCGGCGGCAAAACTGCGTACCGAGATCGATTCGATGCCGACTGAGCTTGATGAGCTGTTGCGGCGGGTAATGCAGCTGGAGATCGAACAGCAGGCGCTGAAAAAAGAAACCGACCCTGCATCGGTTGAACGACTGGCCCGGATTGAAGAAGAACTGAAAGAAACCAAGCAGCAGTCTGATTCGCTGAAAGCACAGTGGCAAATGGAAAAACAGGGAATTACCCGGCTGCGCGGTTTGAAAAAAGAGATCGAATCAATGCGCAATGAGATGGAAAGCGCCGAGCGGGCGTATGATCTCAACCGGCTGGCCGAACTCAAATATGGCCGTCTGCCGGAACTGGAGCAACGCTTGAAAAGCGAAGAGGAACTGCTGAAAGAAAAACGCAACCATAAAATGTTGCTCAAAGAAGAAGTCGACGAAGATGATATTGCCAAGGTAGTCAGCCGTTGGACCGGCATTCCGGTGACACGGATGCTGACCGGTGAACGGGAGAAACTGGTTCATTTGGAAGAAGTGCTGCATGAACGGGTGGTCGGGCAGGATGAGGCGGTGCAGGCCGTGAGTGAAGCAATCATTCGCGCCCGGGCCGGCATCAAGGACCCCAACCGTCCGATCGGATCGTTCGTATTCCTTGGCCCGACCGGCGTCGGCAAGACGGAACTGGCCAAAACACTGGCCGAAGTGCTGTTTGATGACGAACGGAGCATGATTCGCCTGGACATGAGCGAATACATGGAGAAGCATACTGTATCCCGACTGATCGGCGCACCGCCCGGCTATGTCGGATATGACGAAGGCGGTCAGTTGACCGAAGCGGTGCGACGTCGTCCCTACAGCGTCATCTTGCTGGATGAAATTGAAAAAGCGCATGGCGATGTGTTCAATGTTCTGCTGCAAATTTTGGAAGATGGTCGTCTGACTGATGGCAAGGGACGAACTGTTGATTTCAAAAATACGGTGATCATCATGACCTCGAACATTGGCTCACACGAAATCTTAAACAATGATTTTGCCATCGCCAAAGAACGGGTACTCGAACTGATGAAGAGTCATTTCCGACCGGAGTTTCTCAACCGGATCGATGATATCATTGTGTTTAATGCCCTGTCCGCCGAACAGGTGGGCACGATTGCCGGCATCATGCTGGCTGGTTTGGCAAAACGCTTGCAGAAACAGATCAATATCACGCTCAAATGGGATGAAGCCGTGCTGCGGCGACTGGCCATCGAAGGCTATGATGCGAACTACGGCGCACGGCCATTGCGCCGCTTGATCAGCCGGGCGGTGGAAACTGAACTGTCAAAGATCATCATCAAGGGGGAAGTGCCGGAGGGCGCTGTGGTGAATCTGACAGTTTCGGCAGGGAAAATCGGCCTGACAGTCGAACGGAAAGAGTAACAGACTCATAATGAATAAGGAGGCCGTCCGGTATGTTTGAACAGGAAGCACTGGCCCTGCTGCGTAGCAAAGTGGCATTTATGGCCAATTATGACGGCAGCCGGCCTCGGGTAAGGCCGATGAAGCCGTTTGTTGATGAAGCGAACAGGATATGGCTGTTCAGCCATCTGGAAACGAAAAAAGTCGGTGAGCTGAGCGCCGATAACCGGGTCGATCTTTGCATCGTCGGCGATATGCAGGAAATTTTGCGGGTCAGCGGCAAGGTCGAAGAAGTTTCTGACGCCAGCAGTGATTTATTTACCGCCACCCGCCGTAAATTGTTTGCAGCGATGCCGGGAGTCGGACGGTACTATAGCGGCCCGGATGATCCTAAATTTGTTCTGTTCCGTCTGCGGGCCGAAGAAATCAGCTTTGCGTCGCGGGATTGCGAAATGACGGGGCGCGTCGAGCTCGGCCCGACTAGTCAGGCATAAATTGTTTACAACTGATATAAAGTGGTGAAAAAGACCCAGGCGCCGGTTGCAATCATGGATTGCAACC
>JBGSKE010000576.1:0-3101 GCA_041741355.1 Negativicutes bacterium
TTACGGAATTTAATCATGAATAAATTAACTGAGACTAAAAATAAAGATCATGAGACTGAGTTTTCTAGGCAAGTCAAAGAGAGCGCGGTACGGAAGTTAAAAGCGCAACGTAAGGGAGGACAAGTCGTCTGGTTTGGTTTAGGTATGATGGGGCTTGTTGGTTGGTCGGTGGCAGTACCGACTTTGCTCGGCGTGGCAGCAGGAATTTGGCTGGACAATCGCTATCAGGGGGCTCGCTCCTGGACCCTGACGCTGCTGATTGTCGGCCTGTTTATCGGTTGCCTGAATGCCTGGCACTGGCTGAGCAAAGAAGATAAGGAAATTCGGGAGGAAAATCAGGATGATGCTGAATGAAACTTTGAGTCTGGTAGGGACTTCGCTGATTGGTTTTGTGCTCGGGGCAATCTTCTTCGGCGGTCTTTGGTGGACAGTCGGCAAGGCTATGTCATCAACCCGACCGGCGCTTTGGTTCCTTGCCAGCCTGTTGCTGCGGTCCGGAATTGTCCTGGCAGGATTTTTCTTTGTTTCCGCTGGCCAATGGCAGCGGTTGCTGCTGTGCCTGCTTGGATTTATTTTGGCTCGGTTAGTGGTGACCTGGCTGACCCGGAGTCGAGAAAAAGCAGACTGTCCTGTCACGGGAGGCCGGTCATGCGTCTAAGTCCGGATGAGATCATCTTTTTTCAGTACGGATTCATCACAATCAACGCCACTATTTTGTTCACCTGGGGGTTGATGATGTTTTTGGCCGTCGGCTCCAAACTTGTTACAGACAAACTGTTTGCCGGTCGTGAACGTTCGCGCTGGCAGAATCTGCTGGAAATCGTCGTTACTGGTATCGAAAAGCAGATTGAAGATGTGGGGCTGAATCAGCCAAGGCGCTATCTCGGTTTTATCGGCACACTGTTCCTGTTCATCGCCGCCGCAAGTCTGTTCACAGTCATCCCCGGCTACGAACCACCGACAGGATCGCTTTCGACCACGACTGCTCTGGCGCTGTCCGTATTTGTCGCGGTGCCGTTCTTTGGAATTGAGGAGCAAGGGTTGGGCAGCTATCTAAAAACTTATGCAAAACCAACTTTCATTATGCTGCCGTTTAACATCATTGGCGAAGTCTCCCGCACGCTGGCCTTGGCGATTCGTTTGTTCGGCAATATGATGAGCGGAGCTATGATTATCGCAATCCTGCTTTCAATCACACCGTTTATTTTTCCGATTATCATGACGATGCTCGGTTTGCTCACCGGCATGGTTCAGGCTTTCATTTTCAGCATTCTGGCAGCAGTCTACATCGCCGCGGCCACGCGGGTACGAACCCCGAAGACTGAACCCGATAATTAAACAACAGGGAGGATATTATGGATAGCATAACAATGATTGCGGTAGCTTCTATCGTCATCGCCGGCATCACCACCATGATCGGCACTTTGGGACCGGCGATTTCCGAAGGCAAGGCGGTCGCGACCGCCCTGAGCGCCTTGGCTCAACAACCTGACGCTTCGGCAACTATTACCCGGACTTTGTTCGTGGGCCTGGCCATGATCGAATCCACGGCGATCTATTGTTTTGTGGTATCGATGATTCTATTGTTCGCCAATCCGTTCTGGAATTATTTCATCTCTCAGGCAACTGGTAAGTAAACCAATGATGATCGACTGGTTTTCCGTAGCTGCCCAGCTGTTCAATTTTGCCGTCCTGATCTGGCTGCTGAAGCGGTTTCTTTACAAACCGATTTTGCGGGCGATTGACGAGCGGGAAGAGCGAATCGCTGCCGACACTGCCTTGGCTGACAAGCGGCGGACTGAAGCTCAGGCGGAGATCGAGGAATTCCGACAAAAGAATCAGGAATTTGATCAGCAGCGCGCTGCGCTTTTGCAACAGGCAACCGAAGAGGTGCAAGCCGAAAAAGCCAGGCTTATCGACGAAGCCCGGCAGTCGGCGGAACTGTTGCGGTCAAAACTGCTGGAAGCGCTGCGAAGCGAACGACAACAATTGCAGCAGGAAGTCGCAAGCCGGACGCGGCAGGAAGTTTTTGCTATTACACGTAAGACTCTGAGCGATCTTGCCGGAGTGAAGTTGGAACAGCAGATGGTCGAGCTGTTTGACCAGCGATTGCGAGTGCTGCCCCAGGAAGCAAAGGGACTATTGACGTCGTCGTTTGCTGCGGCGGTCGAGCCCGGAATCATTCGCAGCGCGTTCGAACTGCCACCGACGGAGAAGGCCGCAATCAAAGCCTTATTAATCCAACTGTTTGGCGCCGAAGTGCAAGTCCGGTTTGAAACTGCGCCGGAGTTGATCAGTGGCATTGAACTTAGTTTGAATGGACAAAAAGTGGCCTGGAGTATTGATGATTATTTGCTGTCGCTCGCGCAGAGCCTGGACGAAATTCTTGGTGCGCAAGAATTGAATAAGCTTGAAAGGAGCTCCTGAACATGGAAAACAGGAGCCTGGAAAGCGTATTCAATAGTGTTTTTGACGGCTTGAGCCAGGTTCGGGACACATTTAGACCAGAACTGAAGCAGCGCGAAATCGGCAGGGTCATCAGTGTCGCCACCGGGATCGCCAGAGTAGCGGGGTTGCCTGGCGTGGGATTTGAAGAATTGGTGATTTTCCCCGGCAATATCGCCGGTATTGCCTTCAATGTGGATGAAGACGAAATCGGCGTTGTATTACTGGGTGAATACTGGCAACTGCAGGCAGGCGATGAGGTTCGACGAACCGGTCGGGTCATCGACGTGGCAGTAGGCGATGAGTTGCTGGGGCGCGTCATCGACCCGCTTGGTCGACCTCTGGATAACAAGGGACCACTGGTCGCCAAACGGCGTCTCCCTATCGAGCGGCCTGCCCCGGCAGTCATGGACCGTTCGCCGGTAACGGCGCCGTTGCAAACGGGGATCAAGGTTATCGACGCTTTGATTCCGATCGGCAGGGGGCAACGCGAGCTGCTTCTGGGTGATCGGCAGACCGGGAAAACGGCTATCGCGATTGACGCCATTCTCAACCAGCGCGACCAGAATGTGATTTGCGTATACTGCGCCATCGGTCAGCGGGCGGCATCCGTTGCGAAGTCTGTGGCAACCTTACGGGACAAGGGGGCGATGGAT
>JBGSKE010000577.1:0-2525 GCA_041741355.1 Negativicutes bacterium
TGTTGAGTTTGCTTGCACACTATGAGAAACTGCGTCAATCTATGGGAACCGCCGGATGCGGACCCGCATGTCCGGTGGTGTGAGAGGTCGGGGGCTAATCACCCCCATCTACTCGATTGGCGTCGTTAATTTCGTTTTGTATTTGTGCTTGGTTATTCCTGCAACAGTTTTTCCAGTTCACCAAGCATGCGTTCGAAACGCTGGATGGTGAGCTTGATCGGTTCAGGCGAAGACATGTCCACGCCGGCTTTTTTCAGCAGGTCGATCGAATAATCGGAGCCGCCGCTTTTCAGGAAGCCCAGGTAGCGGTCGCGCGCCGGCTCGCCTTCGCTGAGGATTTGGCTGGCTAGGGCATTGGCGGCCGAGAAGCCGGTGACATACTGATAAACGTAGAAGTTGTAGTAGAAATGGGGAATCCGTGACCATTCGCCAACGATTTCCTTGTCGACGACCATCTGGGGTCCGTAGTATTTGATGTTCAATTTGTGCCACATATCATCGAGCATGTCGGCGGTGATCGCTTCGCCGGCTTCGGCCCGGGCGTAGAGATCACGTTCGAATTCGGAGAACATCGCCTGACGGAAAACGGTGGTGCGGACTGACTCCAGATATTCATTGAGCAGGTACATTTTCTTTTTGCGGTCGCTGGTTGTTTTTAGCAAGTGGTCGAGTAGCAGCGTCTCGTTGGTAGTCGAAGCTACTTCGGCCGAAAAGATCGTGTAGTCATGCGTCGCGTAAGGCTGTGTCGAATTGCTGTAATAGCTGTGCAGGGAATGGCCCAGTTCGTGCGCCAGGGTCATTGCATCTTCCAGGCGGTTGTTGTAATTCATCAGGATGAACGGGTGGGCGCCGAACACTCCCCAGGAGTACGCGCCGCTTTGTTTCCCCTGCGTTTCATACACATCGACCCAGCGCGAAGACAGCGCTTTGTCCAAGATCGTCCCGTACTCTTCACCGAGCGGGGCCAATCCTTTTTTGATTAAACTGCGGGCTTCGTCGTAACTCAAGGTGATGTGGACATCCCGCACCAAAGGAACATACAGGTCGTACATATGCATTTCGTCCAGTTTAAGGGCTTTTTTCTTCAGCCCGACGTACCGGTGCAGCGGAGCGAGGTTTTCGTTGACAGTATCGACCAGATTGTTGTAGACGGATACGGGAACATTGTCCGGTTCCAGTGCGCCGGCAATCGCTGAATCATATTTGCGGGCCTGGGCGTAAAACATGTTCTTTTTGACGCTGCCACCCAGCGTTGCCGCCATGGTGTTGCGGTACTGGGCATAAGTGCCGAACAATTTTTGGAAAGCTTCCTGCCGGACACTGCGGTCAGCCGACATGACGAAATTGCGGTAACGGCCTTCGCTGAGCTGGACCAGTCGACTTTGTTCGTCCTTGACTTCGGGGAATTTGATATCAGCCCGGGCCAGCATCGTGAAAATCGTTTGCGGCGCCTCGCCTACTTCGGAGATTTTTGATAGCAGGGCTTCTTCGGCTGGTGAGAGGACATGCTGCTTCTGGCGCAGTAGGTTGTCAAAATAAAAACTGTAAGGTTTTAGGCCGGCTTCGGCTTGCCTGAATTCGGTTAATTTTTCCGCCGGCATCGCCAGGATATCCGGCTCGATGAACGCGGTGGCGGCGCCGACCGAAGCGAGCAAAGTCTCGGCACGACTGGTCATGGCCTGATATTTGCTGTCTGCCGTATTTTCATCCCGGTGCATCCGGGCATAGGCGAACAATTTGCCGCTGGCGATGCCGATTTCGTCGCGGGCCTGCAGGCACGCGAGCAGAAGTTGGGGCGACTGATCCAGTTTGTTTTGGTAAGCGGCAATGCTGATGCCGAGATTTTTTAAGCGGTCGAATTCGCTTTCCCAGGCCTCGTCAGAAGGAAAGATATCGCTGAGGCTCCACTTGGATTCGGTCGGCAGTTCACTGCGGGAAGGCAGTTTGGCAGCTGCGGCGGATTCTGCACCGGAGCAGGAGAACAACATTGCGCCGACGACCAGGGCGAACAGAGGGGAAGGTTTTTTTTGCATGAACGGAACACTCCTTTGTACTGCTGTTGTTTGCGAGCTATAATAATCATAATACAGGCGGGGTAAAAAGACCACTCTTCGCTTCGGTTGGGGGAAATGAATTGAAAGTATTGTTAGTCAGTCTGAATGCAAAATATATCCATACGGCGCTCGGACTGTATTCGATCGCGGCCAGTTGCTGCGTTCAGGGGAAAACGGTGGCGGTGAAAGAGTATACGATCAACCAGGATTTGCTGGTGGTTTTGGCGGACATCGCCGGTCAGTCGCCGGATGTCGTCGGTTTTGCCTGTTATATCTGGAACCGGGAACTGACGTTGAAACTGGCGGCGGCGCTAAAAAAATCCTTGCCCGGCATCGTTGTCGTTTTGGGCGGGCCGGAAGTTTCCGCTGATGCGGTGTCGCTTTTGTCGCAGCAACCGTGCGTCGATTATGTTGTACAGGGAGAAGGCGAGGCAAGTGTGCCGGGATTATTGGCGCAACTGGAGTGCCGGG
>JBGSKE010000578.1:0-4355 GCA_041741355.1 Negativicutes bacterium
ATATGGCCGATTTTGAATCCATCCAGATGCGGCGGCAAATCGGCGTAGACAAACTCCAACCGCCGCAGGACTGCACCGACTTCGGCGTCAACCAGCCCCAGGGTATTGATACCTGTCATAGCAAGCGGCGGCGCCATGGCCGCGTACGACAAAAACGCACGCCGGCTCAGCACCGGCTTACCTGCTGCAGGCTCAACCTCCCGGGACGTTTTTCCTGCAATATTTTTTTCGACCGCAGCCCAGCGATGTAGCAACAGCGTCAGTGTCTTAGAAACCGGCCAGGCCAGCAGCAACAATAGTTGTAAAACCGTCCAGAACGGCCCGAAATAAAACAATATGGAAACCGCGTTTGCCCCGTCAAATTGTCCGGCAACCCGGATACCTAAATAAGCGGCGGCGCTCATCACCGTCAACAAGGCATAAGCCAGCCGGAATCTGCGTCGCCGTTCCGGTCGCAGCAAGCGGCCAAGCCAATAGCTGTTGAGAGACGCCAGTAGCAGCAACAGAGCTACTACGGTCATTGTAAATACGCCAATGCGCATCAAATACTCCTCTTTTCGGTCGACGAGGGAAACGCCACTTCTTCCCGTTCATGCTTTTGGCTGCGGGTCATCAACTCCAATACGGCAGCGCGCGGCGATACGGATTCATATAACACCTGGTAAAGCGCTGTCGTAATCGGCATAGCAACTTTCTTTTCATTGGCTAACCGCCAGGCGGCTGCAGTGGCTCTGACTCCTTCGACAACCATGCCCGATTCGGCTTGGATTTGGCTGATGTTCCGCCCCTCGGCAAGCGCCAGGCCAGCTCGGCGATTTCGGCTGTGCGCACTGGTACAGGTGGCAATCAGGTCCCCCACACCGGATAAACCGGAAAACGTGGCGATATCAGCGCCGCAAGCGACTCCCAGGCGGGCTATTTCTGCCAGCCCGCGCGTCATCAGCGCGGCTCTGGTATTATCGCCGAACCCTAAGCCGTCAGCAAGCCCTGCTGCGAGAGCGATGATGTTCTTTAATGCGCCGCCAAGCTCGACCCCGGGCACATCGTGATTGGTATAAATTCTAAAGTACGTCGTCATAAAAGCGAGTTGGATCTGTTCGGCCAATATAGGCTTATCGCTAGCCACCACTGCCGCACTGGGGATTTTGCGCCCCACTTCTTCGGCATGGTTGGGTCCTGATAAAACCGCCAGTCGATCGGTGAGCGCCGGAATCTCCTGTAGCAGTACCTCGCTCATCCGCAGGCAAGTGTCCAATTCCAGTCCCTTGGTCGCCGAAACAACAACGCAGCCGGAAGGCAGCAACGGTGAAATCTGTTTGGCGGCTTGCCGCAAGCCGTGCGACGGAGTTGCCAACACCAGTACGTCAGCGCCGCCAACCGCTGCCGCAACATCTGCCGTAATTTCGATTGATTCCGGCAACCCGACCCCAGGCAGATAATGGTTGTTACAACGTTCTTGTCTGATGCTTTCGACCAGTTCCGCATTTCGCCCATAGAGCCAGACCTGTTCGTGCTGCTGGGCCACGGTCGCCGCCAAAGCTGTTCCCCAGCCGCCGGCCCCGAACACTGTAATCTTCACCCGATTCCTCCTAGGACTTCTTTTCCGCCGCCTTGATCTTCAATTCCTCGCCTCGCAGCAACCGCTCGATATTGGGTCTGTGCCGGACGATAACAAAAGTTGCCGCCGCCACGCCAAACAACAGAATTTCGGTCCCTGCGCCAAAAAACCACATCAAGGGTGGTACCAGCGCCGCCGCGATAATCGAAGCCAGCGACACATATTTTGTCAGCCAAACTACAATAGCCCAAACCGCAAAAACGATCACCGTCACTTTAGGCGCCAACAGTGCAATCACGCCCAGGCCGGTAGCAACGCCGCGGCCACCCTTGAAACCGAGAAAAACGGACCAGTTGTGACCGCAGATCGCGGCAATGCCGCCCATCACTTCGGCAAACGGGTTGCCGAGCAAGACAGTTCCCAGATAGACGCCGGCCATCCCTTTGGCCGTGTCGCAGAGAAAAACCAGCAAGGCCGGCCAGCGTCCCAATACCCTGTAAGCATTGGTCGCTCCAGTATTTTTGCTGCCGTGTTCACGCAAGTCAATTTTGTACAGCCATTGGCCGACCCAAAGACCAAACGGTAAAGAGCCAAGCAGATAACTTGCCAGAATGACTCCAGCCAGTTCCATTCCCTATTCCTCCTGCTGTCGCGGGCGTACAACCATCTTCAATGGTGTACCTTCAAAGCCGAACGCTTCTCTAAGTTTATTCTCCAAGAATCGCAAGTAGGAGAAATGCATCAATTCTTGGTCGTTGACAAAAAATACGATTGTTGGCGGGCGTACCGATGCCTGTGTTGCATAGAATATTTTCAGTTTGCGGCCGCGGTCGGACGGCGGCGGATTGATCCCGACAGCATCCCTCACTACTTGATTCAGCAGACTGGTGGAAACACGCATCGCGTGCTGCTCGGCAACAAATTTCACGACCTCGGGAATCCGGGTGACCCGTTGTTTGGTCAAAGCGGACAAAAACACCACCGGTGAATACTGCATAAAACCGAGTTCCTGCCGCAGCGTTTCAGTGTAACGCAGCGATGTTTTGCCGTCTTTGGGCAACAAATCCCACTTATTGACCACCAGCACAGAAGCGCGGCCCGATTCATGAACATAACCGGCGATTTTCTTGTCCTGCTCGGTAACACCCTCCACTGCATCAATCAACATCAACGCTACATCGGCCCGGTCGATCGCCCGCAAACTGCGGATTACGCTGTACCGCTCCAGCGCCGCGTCAATCCGGCCCCGCCGACGCATACCGGCGGTATCGACAAAGATAAAAGTTACGCCGTCCTGCTTGAAGTAGGTATCGACCGCATCGCGGGTTGTGCCGGGAATATCGCTTACGACAACGCGTTCCTGACCGAGCAGTGCGTTGACCAGTGATGATTTGCCGACATTAGGCCGTCCGACGACTGCCACGCGGATGGTGTCTGGTTCCGCTTCAACCGGTGCTTCCTCGGGCAGGGATTCAACGATCGCATCAAGTAAATCACCCAAATTCAGCGCATTGACCGCAGAAACGGCAAAAGGCTCGCCAAGCCCCAGTCCGTAAAACTCGTAACTGTCGGTCACGCCTTTTAGGTTGTCGACTTTATTTACTGCCAACACTACCGGTTTTTGGGTTGTCCTGAGCATCGACACGATAATCTGATCGACATCGGTAATACCGACTTTTCCGTCAACAACAAACAAAATGACGTCAGCTTCCTCCATCGCCAGCTTGGCCTGATTTCGCATAGCCGGCAACAGTTCGTCGGTTTCGTTGAAATCAATACCGCCGGTATCGACCAAGGCAAATTCATGACCGGTCCATTCGGCATCGGCATAAATTCGGTCGCGAGTTACACCGGGAGTATCATCGACGATCGAAACCCTCTTTTCAGCAATCCGGTTAAATAAGGTCGACTTGCCCACGTTGGGGCGTCCGACAATGGCTACGATTGGCTTGGCCATTTAATGATCAATCCCTTCACGACTATCAACACCCTTGGAATAAGGATGCCGTATGTTCTTCATTTCGGTAACCAGGTCAGCCGCATCAAGCAAACCCTGGGGCGCCCAACAACCGGTCGCGACCACTTCGGTCGCCCCCCTGCCGGTGGACAGGAACGGAATCACCGCAGTTTGGTCCAACAACCCGCAGGACAAGGCCACATTAATTTCATCAAGAATAACTATATCATATTGTTGTGATCCAATAATATCCTTTGCTTTTTCCCAGCCCGACCTGGCCAGCTCAATGTCGATTGCTTCAGGATTTTTCAGGTTGACGAAATCATGCCGACCGACTGGAAGGATCGTCAACCCCGGCATTTTCTCTGCCAGACGGACTTCGCCGTAAATATCGCTGTTCTTCATGAACTGGATCATACACACTTTCATGCCATGCCCAATCGCCCGCAAGGCCAAGCCCAAGCTGGCAGTGGTCTTGCCTTTGCCATCGCCGGTATATACCTGCAACAAACCCAGTTTCTTCATCAACCTTATCCCTCCTCTGCCAATCGCTGCCTAAGCGCCAGGGCGCCATCCACAACCTGGACCGGAACAGCCAGAATCCGTTCGAGTTCATCAAGCGTCATCCCATCAAGAAAAACAGTAGTCCCTTTCCGCAGGGTCGTTGCCGGGATAATCAGGCGTTGCAGCGGCTTGGCCAAGGACCGCACATGCGCGGCAATATCATTGCCTGTCAGCAAACCGCTGACATTTACCGCCGGACCAAAAAAGCGGTTAACAACAGCTTCCACTTGAACCGCAGCTGAAAAAGGCAATAGCATTTCACTCAGAATGGGAGCG
>JBGSKE010000579.1:0-3879 GCA_041741355.1 Negativicutes bacterium
GTGTACAGTTCAAACTGTTGTCCAACCGCCAGATAAATAAAGTAGGCAGCAGCCAACAACGTAAGAACCCGGAACCATCGCACACGGACTCTGCGACGGACAGTCAAACCCCAACACCCCTAATTCATTGATAACTGTTGATTATTATTCGCGTTGATCAGATAAAATCCTTCTTTTTTGTAAATGTAACAAAAAATTTACCTAACGATAACAAATTGGCTTTTATAAAGACATATGATAAATCTGCACTAAGGATAAAAAAAGAACTTGTGCGATGAAGGAGTGGCTGTCATGCCGGCTCGTTTGATTAAGAAACTGCATAAAATTTATGCGGCAGTGGAAAAGAAGCAACAGAAAATACGCAACGGTTTGGAAAAAAAGCTGCGCAAGGCACCGCAAGAATCGATTGATCATTCCGGAACACCGGCCGAAAAAGCGGGTGCTACACAAGAATTGCTTGCGCATCAGATGGCGGACCTGATTCAAGAACGAAGCTTGCAGGATGAATTGCTGCGGATTATTCGCGACAAAAAAATTCAGCCGGTGTTCCAGCCGATTGTCAGTCTCGCGGACGGACAGATCATGGGCTATGAAGCGCTGGCGCGCGGCCCGGCCGGCAGCCCGCTGCATATGCCTGCCCAGCTGTTTGCCACTGCCGCCAAACATAAGTTGTTGCTGGCACTGGAACACGTCTGTCGGGATAATTCGATTCAGCATGCCAAGATGCTGTTGCCAGGACAACAGCTGTTTTTGAATATCACGCCGGAAGTCATCAATGATCCGGAGTTCCGTAACGGACGGACCAAGCAGGTCGTGTTGCATCATGGGCTGATTCCGGAGCAGGTTACCTTTGAAATCACCGAACGGACCGCCATCAGCGACTTTGGCAACTTTACCCGCGCTTTGCACCATTACCGGCGTCAGGGCTATTGTATCGCCGTGGACGACGCCGGCGCCGGCTATTCCAGTTTGCAGGCCATCGCCGAACTTTATCCGGATTTTATCAAACTCGATATGTCGATTGTGCGGGACATTCACAATAACCCATTTAAGATCGCGATACTGGAAGCGCTGGTCAATTTGGCGGCAGCGATGAACAGCAAGATTATTGCCGAAGGTGTCGAAACGCTGGACGAATTGATGACCGTCATGAAACTCGGTGTGGGATTTGCACAGGGCTATTTGTTGGCCAGACCGGCCAGCCAGCTGCCAGCCGTTTCCGAGGAAGCAATGGAAGCCATCCTGCGATTTCGCAAAAAAGAAGCCGGTCGCAAGGCCCGCGATGTAGGTACGTCCCTGGGTCGGGTCATTGGCGATATTGTTGAACATGTGCCGACGGTAACGCCGGAAACTGCTACCGAACTGGTGGAGGCGCGATTTGCCGCCAGCTCGGTCCGCGGCGTTGTTGTACTGCAGGGGAACAAACCGGTCGGTTTGTTAATGAAAAACCGACTCTATTTCCATCTGGGCTCTTATTATGGGGTTTCGCTGTATCATAAGCGCCCGGTGGAGTTGGTGATGGATGCATCGCCGCTCATCGTCAACGCCGACCTGCCGCTGGAAGCTGTGTCAAAAATCGCGATGAGCCGTGATGAATCGACTTTGTACGATTTGATTATCGTGGTCCAGGATAGCCAATATGTCGGCGTGGTTTCGATCATGAGCCTGCTGAACCATATTACGCAGTTGCAGGTGCTGTGCGCGCACAACTCGAATCCGCTGACCGGTTTGCCGGGCAATCTGGTGATTGAAGAACACTTGCGCCGGCTGCTGGCCAAAGATTTAAAGTTCGCCGTGTTGTACATCGATTTGAACAATTTCAAGGCTTATAACGACAAATATGGATTTGAAAAAGGCGATAAAGTGCTGTTGATGACAGCGGAGGCGATGAGCCTCAGTTTGGCCAGAGAAGGCCAGGGGGAGGACTTTGTCGGTCATATCGGCGGCGATGATTTTATCATCATTACGGCGCCGGAACGGGCGGAGCGCATTGCCAAGGCGATTATCGAAATATTCGATCGGGAGATACAGACCGCCTACTCGGCGGAAGATTTGCTGCGCGGCTGTATCCAGGTAAAGAACCGTCGCGGTAAAATTGAAAATTTCCCGATTACCTCCGTCGCGGTCGCCGGGGTCAGCAATCAATACAAGAAGTTTGATAATTACTGGGAAATCCCGGAGGTGGCGGCTGAAGTGAAAAAAGTTGCCAAGCAGCAAAAGGGGTCGGGCTTTGTGTTTGACCGCAGGAAATATAGCGAGTAATTCAAAACTTAACCTGGACTTAAACTGGCGCTAACAAACCCGACAAATTGGCGGGCTAAAATGAGATGTACAAAAAGTTCGGGAGGGATAATTTTGAAACGAATCATCCAATGGTGTACGCTGCTTTCTTTGATCACACTGGTTTTGGCGGCGATCGGCTGCGGCGGCTCGCAAGCCCCGGCACCGAAAGCGGCCGGCAAGACCGTGATTGAATACGGGCATGTCAATGCGGAAAGCTTTGGCGGACCTACGGTGAAACAACTGGTGGAACAATTTAACAAAGAAAACCCTGATGTAGAAGTTGTCGCCAAATACAACCCAGACATGTATAAAGGCTTGACGCAAAATCTGCAAGCGGCGATGGCCTCAGGCAAAAACCCCGATGTGGTGCAGATGGGTTACAGCTATCTCAACTATGCCGGTGAAAACTTGAAATACACAAGTATTCAGGAGATTATCGCCAAACTGGTGCCGGAAGACAAAACGTTTTTGCAGGACAATTTCTTGCCGAACGTGCTGTCGCTGGCGACAACCGATGATGGCAAACAGATTGGGTTGCCGTATTCGATCAGCGTACCGGTGCTCTACTATAATCCGGAAATCTTTAAACAAGCCGGCCTGGACCCGGCCAAACCGCCCAAGAGCTGGACGGAAGTTGCCCAGTATGCAAAAGTGATCAAAGAAAAAACCGGCAACGTCGGCTTCTTTATGCAAGAATACGCTGATAACTGGGCCCAACAGGCGCTGATGGAATCCAATGGCGGCGCCGTGTTGGCGAAAAAGGACGGCAAGACCCTGGCCGGCTTTGATACTCCCGAAGCAGCAGCGGCTTATCAGTTGCTGGCCGATATGGTGAAAGCCGGACACGGCCTGCATGCCACGAATGAAGAAGGGTTTCAGGCATTTCTTAGCGGTAAGCTGGGAATGGTCTGCACCACGATTGGCAAACGCGATAACTTTGAAAAAAGCGCCAAGTTCACGGTCATGGCGACGCAGTTTCCTTCCTTTGAAGGAAAAACCCGTAAACTGCCGGCTGGCGGCAACATGTTGATGATTTTTGCCAAAGAGCCGGAGAAGCAAAAAGCGGCCTGGCGGTTTGTGAAATATCTGGAGTCGCCGACCGGGCTCGCGCTCTGGACCAAAGGAACTGGCTATATGCCGCCGCGTAAAGGCGTAGCCGAAGACCCCAAAGGATTGAAGGAATTTGTCGAAAAAAACAAAAACATGCAAGCAGCGATGTCGTCAATGCCTGATGTTGTGAAATGGGCCAGCTTCCCGGGCAGCAATGGGCTGCAAGCCGAGCAGGCGTTGATCGACGTACGCGATATTATTCTCAGCGGTAAAGCGACTGCGGCCGCGGCGTTGAAACAGGCGGCGACCAAAATCAACTCAATGCTGTAGGCGGTATTTAGGCAAAAAAATAAGCAGGTGTGCATTGGGCGCCGCAAAATCTGACGGGTTTGGGCGTCCAATGTCCCTGTTTATTGACCGCTTAAAAGGGTAAGTTTTTCAAACGAAAAGGAGCAAGCGTCGTGGGTATAAAATCCTGGCAGGCGGTCGGCTTTCTAGCGCCGGCATCGTTACTATTGTTTGTCTTTTATTACTTGCCATTGTTGC
>JBGSKE010000580.1:0-5439 GCA_041741355.1 Negativicutes bacterium
GGCCATCCACATTGCCAAGACCAATATTGCGTCGATTGGGAGCAGGCTTGAGCGCTTCCTGTATTTGGATGTCGTTCATGCCAACCCCATCATCCTCAACAATCAAAAATATTTTATCCTCCTCGTGACGGCCGGAAATCGTAATGGTCCCACCACTTTTTTTTAGATATAGTCCGTGCTTAATCGCATTTTCCACCAGCGGTTGCATTATTAATGGGGGGACAAAACATCTGCAATTATCAGGTATGTCATATACGACACGCAGTTTCCCTTGGAATCTGGCTGTTTCGATGATTATATAATCATTGATGTGCTGTATCTCAGTATCCAAACTAATCATTTTATCGGATATTACGAGATTGTTGCGGTAATAATTGCCCAAATGAGCCAATAGCTCTTTGGCGGTTTCCGCGTGGTTATCACAATAGTAAATTATGGTGTTCAGCGCATTAAACAGAAAATGAGGATTAATTTGCGCCTGCAAAGCTTTTATTTCCGCCTGCGCCAACAATGCCGACTGATATTCGCCTTTACTGACTTCAATCTGTGTGGAGAAGAGTTGCCCCAAGCCTTTGATCAGTTCAATTTCAAACGGTTTGATACTGTTCTCCTCTAGCTTATACAGGACTAATGTGCCAATAGTACCATCTTTATCGCTAAGCGGAACGACTATTTTTGAGCCTAGGGGGCAATTCGGCCAAGGGCAACCTATTTTTTCGCGGGTTTGCGCCAAGGCATATCTTCCGGTATTGATGGCTTCTTTCGTGCTTTCCGACAAAATAGTTGAGTGTGCACGGTGGTGATCCAAGCCGATCCCAACATATGCAAGAACTTCTGTGCGGTTGGTCATGACCACTGCCGCCAAGTTGTTTACTGTGTTGTAAATAATTTGGGCTGTTTTCTCCGCTGATTCCGGAGTCAATCCTTTGCGCAAGTATGCTGTCGTATCACTGGCAATTTGCAATGCCAGCCTGGCAGCGGCTCCTTCAACTATTTCTTGTTCACGAAAAATGTTTTTCATTATGGCGATAAGGGTTGCAACACCTAGGGGGTTCATGATCACCATCGGTGGCCCGACGTTGGCAACCAAGGAAAATGCCTGATCAAGCGGTCTGTTGATAATTAATAAGAGCCCCATGTGCATCACTTCAGAAACGAATCCGAGTAACAGTGCGTAAGGCCATTTATCTTTGCATACGGGTGATTTGGTTCGCACTACTCCAGCGAATAACCCTTCTAACAAGGTTGCCAGGGCGCTGGCAGTCGCGCTGAACCCCCCCAATGAGTACCGGTAAAAACCTGCAATGAAGCCTGCGCCAAATCCGACGGCTTTCCCGCCGACCAGCCCGGCGACAATAACCCCGACGGCCCGGGTATTGGCAAATCCATCATTAGTTGGCACACCAATATAAGTACCCAAGATGCCAGCAGTTCCAAAAAAGATAGCCATCGCTATTTTTTCTGTCAGCGAAGTTTGATCTTTGAGCATGATGCTGCGAAATAGTTTTACCTTGCTTAAAAAGAAAATAAACACCATCATGAAGGCTAAGCCTATGAACAATTGATCAGATATGCGTCCCCATGCTAAAAACGGCATTTCTTACCACCCTTATAAAACACGATCCGTTTTGTTTCCTAGAAAAATAAAAACAAAAATTACCAAAAAAACGCAAAGTACTCTCGCGATAAATTCATGATCCATTCCTGCGCGTTGATTTTAGTTTACCATTCTGCAAATACTGAGAAAAATCCTGTTCCCAGCCTTGCATTCAAAAACCACAGTACAAATACAGTGAGCGTGTTGCCGTCCGAGTTTGGGTAGTGAAGAAGAAGTTCGCGAAAAATGTTTTGGCTGCGATAGTTCCGCTGGAATAAAAATATGTGCTGCAGGAAAATTAATTCTTGCAGCACATATAAACAAAATAAAATCAGGCTCATTTAGCAGGCAGAACAAACGTATATCATTGGATTGAAATAATTCTCATCCTTTTAACCCGGTAGCTTCGTCAACGCCCATCATTATATTCATGCACTGCACAGCTGCGCCGGACGCCCCCTTGCCAAGGTTGTCAAAGCGAGTGACCACCAATATCTGGTCGTTTGTGCCAAACACACAAAGTTCAATCCGGTTGGTGTCGTTGCAACACTCCACTTGAAAGAAGCCATCTTCCAATGTAGCGTCCAAGTCAAAGGGCATAACCTTGATGAATTTTTCTGCAGCATAGTATTCGGCAAAAAACTCCTGTACCTGCGCTGCACCCATCGGCTTCTTGAACAGACGAGAAGCCAGGGGAATCATAACGCCCATTCCCTTAAAATAGTCGGCCACGATTGGGATAAATGCAGGCGGATACTGCAGCCCGGTCGACGTTTTCATTTCCGGCAAATGTTTATGTTGCATGCTCAGCGCGTAAGGCCGCGGAATATTTACGGCTTTGCCGTCCGCATTTTCGTATTTATTGATTAAGCTTTTGCCGCCACCGCTATAGCCGGTTAAAGAGGTACAGGCAGCTGGATAATCTGCAGGAACGATACCGGCTTTAACAAGCGGAAACATTCCGGTAATAAAGCCTGTTGCATGACAACCCGGTACAGATACCCGGGTAGACTTTTTGATATTTTCGCGATGTCCGGGACTCAGTTCAGGCAGACCATAAGCCCAAGCCGGATCGGTTCGATGCGCCGTGCTGGCATCAATTACCCGAGTATGGTCATTGTTTATTAATGATACCGCTTCCCGCGCAGCAACATCCGGCAAGCAAAGAAAGACGATATCAGCGCTGTTCAGCAGCCGACTCCGCTCTGACAGATCTTTGCGTTTGTCGGTATCAATACTCAGCCAATCAATATCGGAACGTTTCGATAAATATTCATGTATTTTTAGCCCGGTTGTTCCTTCTTGCCCATCAACAAAAACTTTTTGCTTCATAAGTATCGCCCCCTTGTTATTTTATAATAATACAGCAAATGATCGTTTCATGCAATAAAAATTCACAAATTTTCATTGGTCTATCAATAGATAAAACCCCGGCCAATTGACCAGGGTTTTGTTTTCTTATGCCTCATTCGGTAAAGCCTTTTTCGCGCATTATGTTTTCCTTGTTAAATTTCGCCATTCCCGTAAGCATTTTTTTGTAGCCAATTTTTCTATAGAAGGCTTCCTTGCCCGGACTGGCATACAAAATAAGGTTAATGTTCGGCAAATCTTTGTGAATTTCATCAACAATCACTCTGCCAATGTTTTTCCCTTGATAGCCAGGCAATACTGCAATGTCGTAGATGGCCCCCTGATAGGCGCCGTCAGAAATTGCGCGACCGACTCCAATCAGTATTTCATTATCAAATACAAATACCACACAGTAGCTATTTTCAAAAGCTTTCCTCGTCAGCTCAATAGGATGTGCTGCCAATCCTGCGTCCCGCAATACGCTGCAAACCACCTGCCAGTCAATATTATCATGGTTTTTTTGAACTCTATATTGCATACTTTCCACCAGCCTTTAAAGATGTTGGACCGCTGCCCGGTCGGCACGGATAAACTCAAATAGATCCTTGGCAGGGGAGGAATAAAGTTTGAAAAGATCATATCTGGTATCTGTGGTCACTTTTTGCATGAGCAGACCATCGCTAGCGAACCAGCGTGGCGCAAGGCCACCCAGAAAAAAGCCGTGCGAACGCAATACGCGGACTGCTTCTCCGATACAAGAACAAGAGGTGTCCAGCCAAACCTGGATGGAGATTGTTTGCTGAGCAGTGGCCTCGGCCAGGATGTTTTGCACTACTTCGGGCCAGTCACTGCCGATATAAAACACATTGATGCGCAGGTTTCGCGAAGCTGCCAGCGCGTTCGTTTGCAGCGATGTCGGGGTGGACTCGGGCAAAGGGTCCGTGGATAATATACCAGCAGGCTCACTCCGGGCGCGGCTGATGGTCGCCAAAAACTCACTGTACTCGCGCGGCCAGTACGACGGAGCCGAAGCGGGCGGCAGCGGAGTGAAAAATTGCACGCAGGATACGCGCGAGAGCCCCTCGGGACGGTCACGAAAGATCGTCGCGTCAAAAAGATCCAGCTGAATCGTCGAAGCAACCCACCCGGATTTGGCGCAGAATATCTGGGCGAAATAATGGTGGCAGACTGGCGAAGCAAAAAGACCGACTACAGGCGAGGGCCAGCCAGACTGCCAAAAAGTGACCAACGAAGCTCCTACATTTGTTTGGTTATATTCGGGAACGACCACCAGTCCTTTCTCTTCCCACAGACAAGGATTGGGTGCTTCCGCGCCCAACGCGGCATAACCGGCAGGTCGTCCGTCGGTGGTTAGGGCAATTACGGCAGACAATTTGTCCTGGTCGATTTTTTGCAGTAAAGTTTCCGGCTGGTAAACAGACGGATCAATGTAGTCCTCGCCATACATCGAGCGGAAAACTTCGCCGACTAGCGGCGCTTCCGCCGGACCTACCAAGACTAAACGAAAAGAATCACTTGCCACATATTGCTGTTCAAGCAGGTATTCTTCGAACTTCGCCAAGCTTTCGGCAAAGTTTTTCCGGCCCAGTCCCAGCCTGAAATACTGCCCAGGGTATGAATAGATATTGGCAGGTAATAGAAGAACCCCTTTCTCTTTGACCAACGCATTGCAAAATTCTTCGATGGGGGTGGCAATATTCAGCTTGATAAATGCAACCGGCCCTGCCATCGGTCGATTGAAAACAAACAAATCGGGATATCTGCTAAAGAATGCGTCGGCGATTTTCAAATTTTCCCGGATGATCGTTAAATTCCTGCCCAATATTTCATCACTGTGCTTTAAAGCAACAATCGAGAGGAATTCCGCTGGCCCACTGCTGCAAATACTCGTGTAGTGCTTCATTTTGATCAGCCTGTTGCCAAGCTCCTGATCCTTGGTCGCTAGCCAACCGATCCGCAGTCCGGCCAGACCATAGGATTTTGACATCACCCCCAAGGAGATGCCTCTTTCGTAGCAATCGGCTAGCCAGGGCCGCGGAATGCCATCGAGTTCGACGCCTTTGTATACTTCGTCACAAAATACGTAAATATTATGTTTCCTGGCGATTGCCACAATGGCGGCGATTTCTTCTTGTGTCAGCGTATAGCCGGTAGGATTGTTGGGGCTATTCAGTACGATAAGCCTTGTATTTGGCTTGATCAAAGGCTCCAGCTGGTTGATATCCAGTAGCCAGCCATTTTGCCCCTGTTCGAAAGACCAGTGGGAAATCTCACAACCAATGGCATTGGCCACTTCAAACAGTGACTGGTAGGTTGGAAACTGGCTAATCACGTGATCGCCCTTATCTAACAGGACATTCATGAAATTAAAGATCGGCTCTTGCGCGCCTGCATGGACAATGATGTTTTCTGGCGTCATTGAGGTGTATAAATCGGAAATTGCCTTTCTGAGCAGCGGATTCCCCGGCACT
>JBGSKE010000581.1:0-3082 GCA_041741355.1 Negativicutes bacterium
GACAGCCGATGCATCGATCCGGGTCCAGTGTTGGGTACCATTCGATTTTATCGCGATCCACCAATAACGTTCGTTTGCGACGCGGTTGCAATTGCATTTTCATTTCCCTCCATTACAGGCCGATTTTTTTCCATACTAAAATCCGATAGGCACCGACTACTTCGCCGCTATCCAGTTGCAGCGGCGCTTCCATCGCCACGACATGCTTGGAATTGGCCGCCACGGCAACACAAGGGCCCGCTGCCGGCAACCATTCCACCAACTCCAGCTCCGGCGTCGACAATAACGCAATACCATGAATACTAGCGTCTTTGGTCCGGACGTTTCTCCCGATGGCGACTGCCAATTCCTGACCCACCGTTTTCATTTCTTCAATCATGCCGCCCAGCTTGCGCCGTTTTCGCAAGTTGCCTGCCCGGTCAAACAAAAACACGCTGTTGCTCTGGGGATGCTCCACCGGAGTTGGCAGTTGCCAATTGGCCCGGTTGTAAGTATTGCCGGTGGAAAAGATGGCATAGGAACCGATATGTTGGGTGTGCAAACCGGTCGCGTTGACAAAAATCCCCTGGATTCGCTGCGGCGCGCTAAGCACACGCGACCAGAGCAACTTGCCGCCGCCATCGACAAAAAAAGCCCGTCCGTCCGCCGAGACGCCGCTAAGATATTTACCGTCGGTCGACCACTGGGGGCCAAACCGCATGTTGGTCCGCTCGTACGGCTCAACAGTCGCAGTATGCAGACTCCAGCGCTGCTCTCCCGTTGTGGTATCAAACAGGTAAATATTATCCTTATATTTGCGATAAGGGCCGGGGGTATAATCCGATGTGCCAAACACCAGATTATTGCCGGCTGGGTCGATGTCGCACCAGCTAACCCATACATCCAGGTTGTGGTCGCGGGGAAACAGCGCCACCTGCCCCTGCGCATCAAAGCGATAAATTCTGGCAAAATAATCGGTCTGCCCATTGGGGAAGCGAATCGAGCGCAAAGCCACTGCATAGGCGTTACCGGCATCATCCAGCGAAATCGACATAATACCGGGAAACGTCTTTTGCCGGATGTCCACGCCCAACTCTTCCACGCTGTTGCGTCGCCATTTTTCACTGCCGCTGTTCGCATCTACACAAAACACGGCGCCCTGCTGACTATTTTCGCCGATCACTATCCGCTGCCCGTCCGGCGTATACTCCAGCGCACTGATTTTACCCATGCCGATTTTTCGGCTCCATATCTGCGCGCCGTCGATACTGAACACCATCACTTCGCCGGTTTCCGTGCCGACGACAATTCGGTCGCCTGCCGGTGATAGCCGGACCAGGCCCGGCGTCGACCCCATCTGGCGAAAGCCGCGGATTTCCACTTTGCCGAGGGGAATCTCGGCGACTTTTTCGTAGCGACCCAACTGGCCCAGCTGTTGCAACGGCGCTTTCCTGCCTGATTGTCGGCTCAGTTCGGGGAAAATATGCAGCGCCAGAAACCCTAAACTGACCAGAAAAACTGTAAATAGCAAAATGAGCCGGATATTCTTTTTGATGTTCATCCCGTTCACAGCCACACCGCCATAAAATCATAGACTCCGCGTAAGCGGGGAAAATAGGCAACCCCGTTGTGTTGCAATAAAAACAGCGTTTTCAGCACCGCCCCGGCAAAAATTGCGGCAAAAAGGCCCAGGCAAGCCAAACGCTGCCCGATCGGCCAAAGTGGCAACGTCGACCGGCGGTTGCCGCGGCCAAAACCTCTGCTCTCCACCGACAGCGCCAGGGTTGCCGCCCGGCGCAGCGACCGGGCCAGAATCGGGAACAGTACATAAAACGCAGTACGCACCCAGCGCACCGGCGACAAACTTCGCATTGGCTCAAAGCCGCGCAGCCGTTGCGCCGTGAAAACGATGGCCGTTTCTTCGAAAATGACCGGTAAAAAGCGCAAACTGGTAATCAGCATAAAGGCAATCTCAAACGGCATCCGCCAATGCAAAAAACACTGCAACAGCTGACGCGGGTCTGTGGTCCAGCAGATGAGCAGGCCGCAGGATAACATGATGCCGGACCGCAATGCCTGCACTGCCCCATGCTCCAGCCCTTCCCGGTAAATGAAAATTCCGTCCGTCCATTCGCCGATCCACGGTGCGCCGGGCGATACTAGGCAGGCGATCATCGTTCGCGGTTCCTGGTTATAAAACAGGGCCTGACTGACCATCGTACCCCAGATTCCTACCAGCAGAAATATCGTCAAAACCTGCCAGCGCTCCACGGAAGAGCGGGCCAGAAAATGCAGTCCCAGCGAAGCCAAAAACAAAATAAAAAGCGGCCTCGGCCCGTCAAGGCCGACGGCAAACAGCATGACCGCAGTCAAAAGCGCCAGTTTGGTTCGCACATCCAGCCGGTGAATCGGCGTATCAGCCGGCGTGGCTTGCCAAATCTGTCTGTTGTACATGCCGGACTACCTCCTCTACCCCAAGTGCGCAGCCGCCATAGAGCCGCCGGGACAATTGCAGCGAGGTCGGCGGCCGCAGCCCTGCCGTACTCAGCATTTCGTCCTGCGAAAACACTTCGCGCGGCGAAGCGTCGGCGACAATCCGTCCGCCGGTCATAACAACGACCCGCTCTGCATAACGAGCGGCGACTTCGGTATCGTGGGTGCAGAGAATGACCGTGCCGCCGGTTTGCGCGAATTCCTGCAGCAACTCGATAATGTCGTCGATGTGCCCTAGATCTTGGCCGGTCGTTGGTTCATCCAGCAGCATGATCTCCGGCTGGCAAGCCAGTAAAGAGGCGATCGCCACCCGTACCCGCTGCCCTTGGCTGAGCGCCAGCGGAAACCGATCCTCCAGGCCGCCGAGGCCAATTCGTTCCAGTAGCGGCCGCCAGCTGACCAGATTTTTGCCCCGGCCCAGCCCGTGTTGCAAACCAAAAGAAATCTCCTGTTCGACTGTTGAATTGAACAGCATCAGATCGGGATTCTGCATGACCATGCCCACCCGTCGGTCCAAGGTTTTCACTGTTTGTCCCAGCAGTTTCACCTGACCCTTCTGGGTTTTCTGCAAGCCGCAGATATGGTGCAACAGTGTTGATTTTCCTGCGCC
>JBGSKE010000582.1:0-10653 GCA_041741355.1 Negativicutes bacterium
ATAAAATTATAGGAGAGGTGCGTAATGAACAAAAAAGCGTATTCACTGTGGGCCCTGTTAATCCTGGTACTGTTCTCGATGAGTCTGCTGGGCGGTTGCGGCTCCAGCAAAAAGGAAGCGCCAAAAGTCGACCCGACGAAAAAATTTGTGTTCAAGCTGGGCCATACGGCTTCGCCGGATCATCATTATCAGGTCGGTTCGTTGAAGTTTGCTGAACTAGTGGCCAAAAAAACTAAAGGCAATGTGGAAATCAAAGTGTTTCCGGCGGACCAACTCGGCAAACAACGCCAATTGGTCGAAGGCGCCCAATTGGGTACCGTTGACATGGTGCTGACCTCCGATGTTTTATTATCGGGGTTCGAACCACTAGTCGGCGTATTGAATCTGCCGTTCTTGTTTAAGGACGGGGAACAGGTGGCAAAGGTATTGGAAGGACCGGTCGGTAAAAAACTTGATGCCGCGCTGGCGAAAAAAAACCTGGTCGTAATCGGTTGGTGGGAGAACGGGTTCCGTCACATTACAAACTCGCGCAGACCTATCAACGTGCCGGAGGATTTGAAAGGTTTAAAAATCAGAGTTCCTCAAGGAAACGTTTTTGTCGAAACCTTCAACTCTTATGGTGCTAGTGCCACGCCAATGTCGTTCGGTGAGCTATATTCGGCATTGCAGCTGAAAACCGTGGACGGGCAGGAAAACCCGACGACGCATGTGTTGACCCAAAAATATTATGAAGTCCAGAAGTATTTATCGATCACTAATCACATTCATGTGGCCGAACCACTGTTGATGAGTGCGAAGGTATATAAAACATTGCCGGCTGAATATCAAAAAGCATTGAAAGAAGCAGGCAAGGAAGTTGCGATCTGGATGATGAAAGAAATCAGCAGCAAAGAAGCGAAAGAAATCGCCGAAATCAAGAAAAAAGGGATGATAATCAACACTGCAAACGACAAAGCGTTCAAAGAAGCATCTAAAAAGGTTTATGCAAAATTTGAACCGGTGTTTGGTAAGGAAATAATTGCAGAAATCACCGCTGCCAAGTAGCAATAAATGGTAAACAATAGAATAGTTGGGTGGTGAGAGGGTTTTGATCCTATTACGACGTTTAAATGCAGTGGTGAATCGTGCGCTGGAAGGGTTTATCGTTGTTGGTTTGATAGCTATGACGTTGCTCATCTTTATGCAAGTTATCTTCCGATACTTTCTATTGCAGTCGTTGTCTTGGTCTGAAGAACTGGCACGGTACCTCTTTATATGGTTAACGTTTCTAGGTGCCAGTGTTGTGGCGCGAAGCCACTCCCATATTACAGTTGAATCCGTTGTCAATGCCATTTCGAACGAATCGTTGCGAAGAGTGGTTAAGACTGTAGCGGCGATACTTACGCTTACCTTTGTATATGTCCTAATGGCAGAAGGATTTGACGCATCGATGGAAATCGTTGAGTTAGAACAAGTTTCACCATCTATGACATGGCTTTCACTAGGCTGGATCTATTTTGCAATCCCCTTAGGCAGTTTGTTTATGGGATTAAATATTGTCGAACAGACAATCGATCTCTGGCGGAATAAAACCTGCGGAAAGGAACAGTGAAATGGCTGAAGCGTTATTTTTCTCATTCGCGCTGTTCGTGATACTGGGGGTGCCCATCGCGGTGGCGTTGGGCTTGGCGGGATTGGTCGCGATGACATTTTTTGGGCACGTGCCCTTGATGGTCGCAGTCCAAAAAGTATTCAGCGGGGTTGATTCATTTACTCTGATGGCGATTCCCTTCTTTATCCTGGCTGGCAATATTATGTCCGCCGGCGGTGTTTCCAGTCGCCTGGTGGACCTGGCGGGGACCTTCCTTGGGCGGGCTTCTGGCGGCTTGGCGCTGGTATCAACCGCTGCCTGTACCTTTTTCGGTGCTATTTCTGGATCGGCGCCGGCAACCACGGCCGCTATCGGCTCAATTATGATTAAGCCGATGGTCGAGCGTGGTTACTCAAGACCGTTTGCGGCAGCGACGGTCGCCGCTTCCGGCACGATCGGCCTGCTGATTCCGCCGAGTATCACGGCGGTCATCTATGGTGTTATCGCCAATGTTTCCATCGCAAAATTGTTCATGGGAGGCGTGGTGCCGGGCTTGATCATGGCAGTGGCGTTGATGAGTGTCGAGTATATCATTTCCAAAAAACGCGGTTACCATGGCCAGGAACCGGTATCGATGGCGAATATGATACAGGCGCTGAAAAGGGCTGTCCTAGCCCTTTTCATGCCGGTAATCATTCTTGGCGGTATTTACGGCGGGATTTTTACCCCGACGGAGGCCGCCGTGGTGGCGGTGGTATACGGCTTGATAGTCGGATTGTATGTGTACAAAGAACTGGACTATAAGTCGACGGTCAAGGTATTCCTCGGTTCGGCCAAGAGCACGGCTGTAATTATGTACCTTGTTGCAACCGCTCATATTTTCAGCTATATCCTGGCCAGTGAAGAAATCCCACAAAAGATTACCAGCGCGATGCTGGCAATCTCCAGTGAGCCAATCGTCGTTCTGATGCTGATCAACCTAGCGTTGTTGGTGGTGGGTACCTTCTTGGACAATGCGGTTGCCATGGTGCTGCTCACGCCGATATTCTATCCGGTTATCAGCAGTATCGGCATCGACCCGGTGTTCTTTGGCGTGATTATGGTTCTGGGACTGGCTATCGGTCAGATTACGCCGCCCGTAGGGTTGTGCCTGTTTGTCGCCTGTGATATTGGCAAGGTGACGATTGAAGAAATATCCAAAGAGGTTATGCCCTGGTTGATTGTGCTGATCTTAGTGCTGATTCTGGTTACTTTCTCGCCTGGCATGGTGATGTGGATACCCAATGCGATGATGTAGCAATATAGAGTAACTCATTAAACAAAAAACGAACAGTAACACCTAATCAAGAAAAGGGACTGAGCCTTGCGCACAGTCCCTTTTCTTGATCACGCCAAGCTTGATGCTTTTCTCTCTTTTCATTTGATTTGGCTAAAATCTATTTCCCTTGTAACTGCATGTAAAAGCATTATTTCCTCATAGAAATGTTTTTACAACACTCCCCACGGCAAATCATTTTTTGATATTTTCCAATACACTACCGCTCATTAAAGGATTTTTGCGCCAGAAAAAGGATTTTCGCAGTATAACACGAATTTACTATCCATAGATACTCATATCGAAACCATTGGAGGTTGCTATGGAAGATAAAAAAGGCATATTGCTTGAGTCCGGCACCAATGAATTTGAAATTATCGAGTTTTCTGTCAGCGGGGTTTTTTACGGTCTGAATGTTGCAAAAGTCCGGGAAGTAATCAATTCTGTTCCCATCACTTATATCGCCAAAGCACACCCCAACCTCGATGGAATATTTACATTGCGTTCCAAAGTTATGCCCTTGGTTAACCTCGCTCGCAGTCTGAATACCCAACCGGCTTCGGAAGAGTTTAAGATTATCGTCTGCGAGATCAACAATTTCTACGTCGGCTTTAAAGTTGATGCCGTGTATCGCATTCACCGCATATCATGGACGCAAATGGAACCTGCTCCCCACATTGCCGGTTCCGATTTGGTTGTCGGGATCGTCAAAATGCAAGAACGGATGATTATCCTGCTCGACTTCGAAAAAATTCTTGCTGATGTTAACCCGGAAATGAATCAAAAGATGTCTGCCGTCCCGAAATCAACGCCAGAACTGATTACCATACGCAAAACCAAAACAATCCTGATTGCAGAGGATTCACGGATGCTGCGTGATTTGCTGCTAAACACCCTCCATACAGCAGGTTATAATACGATCAGCAATGAAAATGGCTTGGAAGCCTGGACCCAACTTGAAGCCATGGCAGAATCAGAAAAAACAGTCACCGATACGATTCAGTTGATTATCACGGACATCGAAATGCCGCAGATGGATGGGCACCATCTGATCAAACGCATCAAAAGCACTCCTCGTTTGAAGGATTTGCCGGTCATCATCTTCTCTTCCCTGATTAATGATGAAATGAAACTTAAAGGCCAAGCGCTGGGCGCCTATGCGCAGGTTACAAAGCCGGAAATAGAACAGTTAATCGGCATCGTTGATCAAATAATCGCCAAGTAATTCATTTTCTACTAGGAGTCAAACAACGATATTCGCAAAAAGAAAAATCCCTGTCGGTAAATCGCGCCGGCAGGGATTTTAGTCGTTGTATAGCCAAAGCACGCCTTGCAATCAGTTATTGTTAATAGGCGCTGCCATCCGGTCGAAAACTCACTGTCGTTCCGGCATTAAACCAGCGGGATTGGCTGTGTTGGGGATTGGTATATAAATTGGTTTTATTCAACAGGGTCCCCTGGCTGACGCTGCCGTCCTCACGGGTCACGATTTGCGTGCCGGCGCTAAACCACGTGGACAGGGAACGGTTTGAGGCAATATAGAGGTTGCTATTGTTCATCAAGGTGCCAGAATACAGGCTTCCATCGGACCGAAAAGATGCGCCGGTACCTGCCCGGAACCAAGTGGACAGCGATCGGTTCGAGGCAATATAGAGAGATTGCTGTTGTTTAGCAGCGTACCGGAAGAAAGTGCGCCATCCGGGCGAAATGAAGCTCCGGTCCCAGCTCTGAACCATGTCGACAGAGACCTGTTGGATGCAATGTATAAGTTGCTGTTGTTTAGCAAGGTTCCTGAAGAAACAACCCCGGGCGCAATCTCGTTCACATTGGCGCCCGCTTTGAACCAGGTCGAAAGAGATTTATTCGTAGCGATATAGAGGTTGGAATTGTTCTGAAGAACGCGTGCTTCCGCCGTCACTAGGGTAGAGAAAATCAGCAGGAAAGATAACAACACTAGATAGATGGACCTCTGCGCCAAGGTTTTCATGGGAACGCCCCCTTTCAAATTGCCGCATACCCGGCTTTATTCCTAATATTATGATAACACGGAATGACCGGAAGCAAAAGTGTCATGATATTGTTTTATTCTGAATAAGGCCTCATCTGCGGCGCCAGCTTTTATCTCAAAGTCTCGCCTCCCAAGCACCGGCTATCTTTTGCCATGATTCCAGACGGTTCTTCTTCTCACAGGGGAGCGCTAATTCGGAAAGAACCTCGGCAACATAATTTACCTGCCGCATTCCAACAAGCACGGAACTGATGCCAACCGTTGAACGCAATGCGCGGAGCGCCAAACGACTCAGCGACGGGACCTGCCAATCCGGATCAATCTGACTGACCCGCTCGCAAAAAGCTGTCGCCTCTCGGGCGGCACTCTTTTTATAAACATTTTCCGCCAAACGTACCAATCGATCATTCACGATGGCGTTCAGCGGACGATTGATTAATACCGCCAACCTCTTTTCCGCAGCCAGAGACAGAACGCTTATTCCATCCAGATGATTGATCCGGATCAAAGCCTCCGGTTCCAGTAAGTTCATTGGCATTTCGATCACCCGGAAGTGATGCTGGTCTGAAACTTCACAGGCAATTTGCCAAATCGCGGCAAGTGAAGTGCTATCATAATCCGTTACATCTTTATTAAACGTATTGGAACTGATACCATAACAACCGATTCTTCCCGCTAGAACCTCGCTCTCCAAATATTCAAAGGCCAGCCGAATCCTACTCAGGAATTCAAGTTTTGCCACTGCCTGATCAAATAATGCGTGCGCTGCCCAGCGCAAATAATACTCGGGATTGTGCAGCAGGTAGCAATCGATGCGCGCAAGCTGCAACCGTTGCAAACTTCGGGTCAACTGATCCTCAAGAAATACGGGGTGTATGCAATGTTCCAATCCCTCGTCGTATTCAACCAGATCAGGAAATGCTTGACTTTGCATTTTGCGTTGCCGGCTCAACTCCAAGTTTTCTCCCTGCAGATAACCTGCCTTTGTTACGATCACAACCTGCTCCCGAACAATCTCCCCTCGCTTGATCATGTCTTTCAAAACTGCGCCAACCAGACGCTCCGACCCGCCATCAGCATAATTGGCGCTGGTGTCGATCAAGTTAATTCCGCTGCGTAGTGCATACTCTAGCGCCTGTCGATGCTCCGCCCTCGAAATATCGACACGATAGCCGCCAAACCCGGCTTCGCTGACAACTATTCCAGCATTGCCAAAGGGGCGATATACAAGTTCCCGATGTTTCGCGGCATATTCGCCAGTCCCGGACGGCGTCGCAGCAATTCCCTGATACACGGACAATCCTCCCCAACCTAGTTGTCATCGCTACAAATGCGCCAGTTTAGCGCAGGAAAGTCACGACCTGCTCCACCGGTTTCCGCACTGGCGCCACCGGCTGCTCATCCGCATACCCCACTGGAATCAGGGCGACAAAATCTTCGTTATCACCGATGTTGATGATTTTTTCTATAGCCGTCTTAGCCTGCGTTGGCCCGGCCATCCAGACAGCAGCCAATCCCAGCGCGTGCAGCGCCAGCAGCAGGTGATCGACGAACGCACCGACCGTTTGCAGCCTTGAACCTGCGACTTGACGGCAACGGTTGATTTCGCAGACCCGCGGTTGATCCATATTGTCCGCCTGCAACTTGTCGGCAATACTTTGGTATATGCTCGCACTGACCGCCACCAGCGCCGGGGCATGACGAAAAAAGCCGGAGTTGGTCTGCCAACGTTCCACCACAGCCTGGTCTTCAACTGATTTACACAAAGAAGCCAGATAATCGCTAACTTCTTGAACCGCCTCGCCGATAGCGGAAATTTTTGCCGGATTGGTAATCACATAACAATGATACGGCTGTTTCCCTCCACTATTCGGCGACCAACCAGCAAGCTCTATCGCCTTCACCAGCAATTCTTCCGGCACCGCAGCCGTTTTCCATTTCCGAATGGATCGTCGCGTTTTGATCAGCTTTTCCAATTCAGCAAACTCCATGTCGCACCCTCCTCGATATCGTAACTAATTTTCATTATAGATAGCTTACTCGGGTATGTCCATTACAATGACAAAAACACTTGCCGGCAATCAACGATCGCAAAAATCACAGAACGTCATTCGTCTGTTTGGAACGGACAAATCATTACAAAACGCCTTTATAATCCTTGACAAAAAATACCTGCTGCGCCTATAATTAACAGCATACTGCAGAATCCACACTGCCCAGTTATCACGCACATATTAAGGAGGAGAGAACGTGTCAAAAAAAACATCTGTCTATTGGGCCCTCGCATTGACAGTCCTCATGCTGGCATCGGTCGTAGCCGGATGCGGCGGCGACAAGAAACCTGCCCCTGCAGCGGCTGCCGACATCAAAATCGGCGCTAACTGGGAACTCACCGGTGGACAAGCCACTTTCGGACAATCCTCGGTTAACGGTGCTAAACTCGCTCTCAAAGAAGTCAACGCGGCCGGCGGCGTTATCGGCAAAAAGATCACGTTGGTAATTGCCGACAATAAATCCGAGCCCTCCGAATCGACCAATTCAATTACCAAACTAATTACTCAGGATAAAGTCGTAGCCGTTCTTGGCGCGGTCACCAGCTCCAATACTTTGGCAGCTTCGCCGGTTGCTCATGCAAACAAAATTCCGTTTGTCAGCAATACGGCAACCAACCCAAAAGTCACGGTTGAGAATGGCAAAGTAAAGCCTTTCGCTTTCCGCGCCTGCTTCATCGACCCGTTCCAAGGCACTGTCATGGCCAACTTTGCTTCCAAGAGCATGAAAGTGAAGACTGCTGCCATCTATGTCGACCAAAGTTCCGACTATGCCAAAGGATTGGCCCAGTTTTTTGAAGAAGGCTTTGTGAAAGCCGGTGGCAAAATCGTCTCTAAAGAAGCCTACCTGCAAAAAGATAAAGATTTCAAATCGACCTTGACCAAAATCAAAGCCAGCAACCCGGAAACCATCTTCGTACCCGGTTATTATGAAGAAGTCGGCCTAATCGTGAAACAGGCCCGCGAACTTGGTTATAACGGACCGATGATCGGCGGCGACGGCTGGGATTCGCCGAAACTGGTTGAAATCGCCGGTAAAGACGCCCTGAAGAATACTTTCTTCAGCAACCACTATGCTGCTGATGACAAAGATCCTGCCGTTGTAAAATTTGTCGCTGACTACAAAAAAGAATACAAGCAAACTCCCGACGCATTGGCAGCATTGGCATTTGACGCCACCATGATGGTTGTCGACGCGATCAAACGCGCCAACAGCGCCGAACCGCAAAAAATCCGCGATGCACTCGAGCAAACCAAAGGCTTGAAGGTTGTTTCCGGCGTAATCACGCTCGATGCCAACCACAACCCCGTCAAGAGCGCCGTTGTTATCGAAGTCAAAGATGGACAACTGGTGTTCAAGGAAAAAGTCAACCCGTAATCGGATAAACGAAGCAAAACAAAATTAACAAATGCAATGCCCTTGACGTTACCGCGCGGTAATGCCAAGGGCATTGTTTTTGAAAGGATAATTCACCGGTCGCAGCGAATGTCTCTACCAATACCCAATTCATTCCACTGTGAAATGGAGGGGGCCCTATGAAAATTCTCGCTATCAACGGCAGTCCGCGTAAAAACTGGAATACTGCCCAACTGCTGGATAAAACACTGGCCGGCGCGGCATCGCAAGGCGCCGAAACCGAGATGGTTCATCTGGCAGACATGAACTTCAAAGGTTGTGTAAGTTGTTTCGCCTGCAAACGGATCGGTAGTAACAGTTACGGAAAATGCACACTAAATGATGAACTTACGCCGGTGCTGAATAGAATCGAACAAATCGACGCGCTGGTTTTGGGGTCCCCCATCTACCTCGGCGCCGCATCCAGTGCAATGCGCGCCTGCCTTGAACGGTTGCTGTTTCAGTATCTCGTCTATGATGACAATTATTCGACATTGTTCACGCGGCGGATTGCCACGGCGCTGATTTATACCATGGGTGTGCCGGAAGACCTGATGCATAAAATGGGATACGACGCGCATTTTCGGATTACCGAAACACTGATGAACCGAATGTTGGGAACTGTAGAATCCATCTATGTCACCGATACTTATCAGTTTGATGATTATGCCAAATACGCCGCACCCCGTTTCGACCCGTTGGCCAAAGCCAAACGCCGCGAGGAACAGTTTCCGCTCGATTGCCAAAAAGCATACGAACTGGGCATTCGCCTTGTGATTTCAAAGGAGTGACCGGTACATGAAACGAACCTATGTGATGTCGACCGACATAAAATCAATCGGTTATGATGAATCCGTACGCACTTTGGAAATCGAATTTCTCGATTCCAGCATCCATGAGTATCAGAATGTCCCCAAGATTGCCCACCTTGCCTTAATGACCGCCCAAGCTAAAGGACTCCATTACCTCACTGAAATCAAAAGCGTCTATCCTTGCAAAGTAAAAAAGTAAATAGGTGATATATTGCTCCTGGCATTTATGTTCATATTCTTCTTCGCGTCATTACTTTTTAGCCTGTATCTGCATATTTCCTTGCTATATCCGCTATTGTTGGGACTGGTCGGCTTTGTTCTGCTATCCCGGCATCGCGGACATTCCTTTTCTTCCCTGTCAAGAATGCTGCTACAAGGTTCACGTCAATCGCTGATCGTAATTCGCATTTTTGTTCTGATTGGCGCTATTACTGCGGTCTGGCGGGCCTGCGGCACGATTCCCTACATCGTCTACCACGGCATTTCCCTGCTGAATGAGCAATTTTTTATCCTATCGGCGTTCATTTTGAGTTGCCTTGTATCGTTTTTGCTCGGCACCTCTTTCGGTACGGTGGGGACACTGGGTGTGGCTTTGATGGTCCTGGCCCGCAGCGGTCATGTCAATGTCAATATTGCCGCCGGCGCGATCATCGCCGGCGCTTATTTTGGCGACCGCTGCTCGCCGATGTCTTCCAGCGCCAACTTGGTTGCTGCCCTGACCCGGACCCAATTGTACCTGAATCTGTCCAATATGTTGAAAACATCAGTGTTGCCGTTTGTTCTGGCCTGCCTAGGTTATGCCGCACTTTCGTGGCAACATCCGCTGGTTGCCAGTGATAGCCCCATCTTGATTGCCATCCCTCAGGCCTTCTCGCTCCATCCGATCGTGATCCTACCAGCTGTCCTGATTCTGCTCTTGGCCGCGGCAAAAATCGATGTGAAACTATCGATGGGTATCAGCATTGTAGCAGGGGCATTCATCGCCCTAACGGTTCAGCGCGTCAACTGGTTGGATTTGATTTCCTGTATTGCCACTGGCTACCAGATGGACCAACCCGGCTTTCTGGCAGACATTCTGCAGGGCGGCGGGCTGCTGTCCATGCTGCAGGTTGCCTTGATTGTCCTTGTCTCTTCCGCCTATTCCGGTCTGTTCTCCGGCACAGGACTGCTTTCGGATATCGAACGGGCTTGTGAGAGTCTCAGTCATAAACTAGGGATTTTTGCCGGCACACTGCTGACAAGCATCGCTGCTGCCGCTTTCAGTTGCAACCAAACATTGGCAGTCATGTTGACCTATCAACTGACACAAAAAATTTATGAAAAAAAGCGCCTGGGCAATTATCGCCTGGCGCTGGATTTGGAAAACAGCGTAATTATGATCGCCGCCCTGATTCCCTGGAATATTGCCGGCGCGGTGCCTGCCGCCGCTCTGGCGACCGATGCCGGTTTTATCCCTTATGCACTGTACCTCTATCTCGTGCCGCTGACCAATTTTTTCTGC
>JBGSKE010000583.1:0-6395 GCA_041741355.1 Negativicutes bacterium
GGAACGGTTGGTGTTGTCGGCTTCTTCATAGGCGTTGCCGGGGGTGAAGTGGAAACTGCCCTGGATTTTTTCATCGAATAAGGTATCTTTCATCGGTTTGAGGATGTAGGGATTGACGCCGAGGGCGAATTCGCCGATATAGCGAGCGCCGTCGTCCGTATCCAGCACTTCGTTGATTCGCTGGCTGAGATTGGCGGTGGCCTTTGTGATGCGGCCATTTTCAAAGCTCAATTGGATGTTTTCGTAAGTGACGCCCTGATAAATCGAGGGGGTATTATAAGTAAGGGCGCCGTTCACGGAATCGCGCACGGGTGCGGTGTAGACTTCGCCATCAGGGATGTTGCGCAAACCGGAGCATTTGACGACGGGGATCGATTTGATCGAAAAGGTCAGATCGGTGCCAGGGCCGGTGATGCGGACGCGGTCGGTTTTTTCCATCAGTTCCACCAGCGGTGTCATGGCGCGGTCCATTTTGGCATAGTCCAGGTTGCAGACGTTGTAATAAAATGTTTCAAAAGCTTCGCTGCTTTGTCCGGCCAGTTGCGCCATCGAGGGGTTGGGCCAGCGCAATACGCACCATTTGGTGTTTTTGACCCGGATTTCGGAGTGTACAGGCTTGAACCAGTCCTGTTGATACATTTTGAGTTTTTCCGACGCCACATCGGACATTTCGCTGATGTTTTCGCTGGCGCGGATGCCGATGTAGGCCTGCATGGCGTTCATGCGAGCCGATTCCCAACCGGCTATGGCTTGCAGCTGCGTACTCGATGCGCCGGACAGCAGTTTGCGCTGCAATCGGTTGTTTTTGAGCGACAGGAACGGCACGCCGCCGGCCCGATAAGCCTCGTCGACCAAGGCCTGCGCCAGTGGCAGGGCATCGTCGAACATTTCAATCAGGATGTTTTCACCCGGTTGCAAGTCTGTGGAATAACGAATCAAATTTTGCGCTAATTGCGCTGTACGAGAGTCCATATTTAACCTCCAAGGATATTTCTATAAAATAATTATAGCATAAGGCATTGATTTTTTGCTGATAGTCCTTTATAATAAAAAAGCATTTGAGGCCCGTTGGTCAAGCGGTTAAGACACCGCCCTTTCACGGCGGTATCGGGGGTTCGATTCCCCCACGGGTCACCAATCCCGGGCGATTAGCTCAGCCGGGAGAGCGCCTGCCTTACAAGCAGGATGTCGGCGGTTCGAGCCCGTCATCGCCCACCAATGCAAATTAAGCCTTCCAGAGATGGAAGGCTTTTCTTTTTTGGGATTTTGCGATAGTGCGATAGTTTTTGGGAAGGGTGGCAGAAACGCAATCGCCAAAAGGCTGCTGCGGATATTGCTGAGATTCACGCGAAGAATAGTCGGTTGATTGGATTGTTGGGAAAGATGTGATACTACAACAGAGCTGCTGAAGAATGCGTTTCAATTTAAAGTTCAGATGATAGACGGTTTCTTTGCCGGGGCCCCTGCGGGTTTTTATTGCGGGAGCTGTTGGGGTCTCAGTGGACTTTGCATTTTCCAAAAGTATTCCTTCATTCGCGGTTTGCTTTGACCCAGGTGTCTTAAGTACGCTTAACCGTCAAAAGGTCTTCTATTGTTGATTCCAATTCTTGCAACCATTTATATTGCCTGTTGCCGTCCATATCATCTTTATACTTTTGGATTACCTCATTGAAGAAGGTCATGCCGTGGTGGTTTTTTCCTAAATAATCGTTCATTGCAAGAGCTGCTCGTCGCCTAAGTGATTGAAGTCGCGTATCGTCTACAGAACTGCTTGAACCCGGCAAGAAGCTCACGGGTCTATTTAATAGAATTCTATCAATGTCTGCTGCTATATCTCTTACCGGACCACTTTGAGCCAAGGCAACATAATCTTGAGGGCAACTCGGGAGGACCAAAGGCTCTCCAATATCAAAGAAAAGAACTTTTTCTTCATTTTTTTGAAGTCCTTCGACTGTTTTTGATAAAGTATCTGCTCCCCATCGGGCGCTGCGAAGGGATCTAAAGATGGTTAATGGAAAACTTAACAAAAAGTGGTCGCCAATCGGAACGCCCAGTTTATTAAATTGAATATCTAAGTTTTCTTCCCAATCATCTTTATAGCTTTCATGGTAATGCGTGCTGTGAACCCACTCACCATCATAGTCGTAATAATGGGCGCACACTGCCCAGGAAACGGAAGTGTCATATTCAATGTCATCAAACAAAAGGAATCCGCGCGGGAGTAACCAAACAATGCGTTTTTTTTCACTCTCGCCAATTATCTTAGGTGTAGATATCGTATCGGGTACTTGTTGGATTGGACGACCCGTAGGAAGGGAAATTTGTTTGCTTGCCAAGATAGGCGGTTCCGAAACCGGCACAAAGGTATAAAGTCCTACTTTATAGATTCGGTGCAATAACTCATTGAATTTTTCATCAAACTTATTATCACCAGAGAAATCTATTGCATAATATGACTTTAAGTGGAAGGGGGTTGCTGCTTTGCGTTCCCCTGAGTGCTTGGTTATGAAAATGAGTTTGTCCTTGTTTTCTTGCAGCAGGGGCATTGTTAAAATCGTCTCGTAACCAACGCCGCCTTCCCCTGTATCTGCTTTTTTTGCGTATTGCGGTGTTAGAACAATGATTACATAGTCGTTATCTCTGATATTTTTTGACATCAGTTCGTGAAAGTGGACTGTTGTTGTGTGAAGAAAAGAAACATCACAAGATGCTTCGATACCTCCGGGGTCTCGCAGTTTATTTACTAAACAAAGGACCCATTGTTGATGATCTTCACTATCCCAACTATAGCTTACAAATGCAGTAATTGCCATTTTGAGACACCTTCTTGATTTCTTCTATTAGATTGCATTCCATAACGACTCTTTATTTCCTGCCAGTAAGGGGATTTTTAGAAAACTTGTATGGCTCAATATAAAAGCATTTGCAGATTTTCTCCCGTGTGTGCCTTCGGATTCTTTTGGCGAGAGGGCCTTTGATCCTAGCTGTCATTCTGTGGAGCCCAATGATACTCAAAGACAACTTGGATGCTCATAAGTGATATTAACAAAAAACCGCCCCATTAGGGCGGCGCAGGGAAGATTACACTCTCAGCCGTTCTTTTAATGCTGTTTGCAGTATATTGGAGAAATTAACTCCTTCACGTTCGGCCATGGTATTTAACCATTTGGGGATTGTCAGAGTTTTCTTCACAGCCCGATTATCATGCTTCTGCTTATAAGCCAACATATCCATATCAACCAGGGCGACAAAACCGCTACTTGTAGGGCATAGTCCGGCAGGGTCTGAAGCGGCAGGAAGCTCTTTCCCGTCTGATTCCAGTTCAGATAGATAAATCCCTATTGCGTTCCGCGTCATTTCAAAAGCCTCCTCTAAGGTATCCCCTTCGGTGAAGCAGCCGGGAAGATCAGGAACAGAAACAGAATAACCGCCAACCGATTCCGCTTCGAATAGGGCCGGATATACAAATTTTGTTTTCATGGCTATTCCTCCTTCGACAACTGAACTGGCTTAAGTCCGGCTTGTTTTAGAATCTGGTTGAGAGTTCCCGGCTTCATGTCTTTGTTATGGAGAGGGACAACCAGCATGCCGGGTTTCTCCGTGTGCTTCATGATGTGGTGTGATCCGTCGATTCGCGCCACCCGCCACCCGTCTTTTTCAAGAATACGGATCAGGTCTTTTGGCTTCAAGCTATCCCCTCCAAGCAATTATATTATAACACGTGCTAATACGTGCGCAAATGAATTTGACCATATTTAGCAGCAAACTGCAACCTTCAGATAGTACAGCTTAACCACCCGCTAATCATCTTGATCAGCATGAGCAGCAGGAACAATGTTTTGGCAGAACGAATAACGAATAATAGAATTCAAGCGTATTGTGCGGCTATATCATAGGAGGAGGTTTTTGATTATGTCAGTACTTCAGGGAAAGATTGTTTTTGTCAGCGGTGCAAGTAGCGGAATTGGCAAAGCCTGCGCAGAGCGTTTTGCCAAAGCAGGCGCCAAATTGATTTTATGCGCCAGAAGTATCGATAAGATCACTGCGCTGGCCGAGCGACTGAAAGCGATGTATCAAACGGAGAGTCGTGTCATCGGTCTCGATGTGAGCAATCGGCAAGCGGTGTTGGCGGCGGTTCAGTCTCTGCCGGCAGATTGGCAGGCTATCGATGTGTTAATCAATAATGCCGGTGGCGAGCTGGGCCTGGAAAAAGTCCAGGACGGCAACCTGGACGATTGGGACGTCATGATTGATACGAATGTCAAAGGGCTATTGTATCTGACGCGCGCCATTGTGCCGCTGATGCTCAAATATCAACGCAACGGCCATGTGGTGAATATCGGATCGGTGGCGGGAATTCATGCTTATCCCGGCGGCGCCGTATACTGCGCCTGCAAAGCCGCTGTCCAGTTCATCAGCGATGGGTTGCGTATGGATGTGGTTGACACGCCGATTCGGGTAACCAACATACAACCGGGCATGGTACAGACTGATTTTAGCAAGGTGCGGTTTCACGGTGACGAGAAAAAAGCGGCTGAGGTGTATGAGGGGATCACACCGCTGTCGGCTGAAGACATTGCCGATATCATCATTTATGCTGCCAGTGTGCCGCCTCATGTGCAGATTTGCGAAGTCACGGTCACACCGACTCATCAGGCCACTGGGCGCGTGATTCATAAAGCCGCGAAACAGAAATAATTGTGGAGCAGCGGCGCTTATGATTTTGCGAGAAATTTCGATATAACTAACGTAGACATTGTGGGTAAAATTTTAACCGGAGAGAAGGTGCGATATGTTACCATTGTTGTTGGCGGTAGCCGCAGGTGGACTGATTGCAAAACAAATGACTGATTATCCGTCTGAAATTCGCAATTTGCGCAAGCAGATGCCGAAAGAAGAACGGGAAGATTTTATTCGCGATTATAAGCAACTTCCCAATGACACCAAGACCCAGTTCAAGCAGTATCTGCGGGAAGCGAATTTGGTTGAAGCCAGTAAGTTGATTGGCAAAGATTTGACGAGCTATAACGTCAAAGCCAAAGTGAAGAAAGAGGATCAGCTCGATGTACAGGCGCCGACCGCTGATAGCGCAGCGACCGATAATGGGTTCAACTTGCGGATCAAAAACATTCTCAACTCCTATCAGTTGGATAGCGATCCCCAATTGGTGAGCGAGGCTGCCAAGCAATATGAAAAAATTGCCGGCTACAATGAAATGAATATCGTCGACAAGACGAGGAAATTGTTGGATGTATCCCAATAAGTTGGTTCATATTTAATTTGTATTCATAAAGAAAAAAGCGGGTTCCCCGGCAAAGGGAGCCCGCTTTTTGCCTTGAAACTGGTTTTTCGACGCTAAAAGCTGTAGAATCAAAGAGAAGGCGCTAATCTAGGATTAGAATCCCATTTCTTCACCAACGATGACTACATGGAACTCCATGGTCGGCGGTCGTTTGTGCAGGATTGTGGTGATGTTGCAGATGCGACTCGGTCCCTGACAGTCCATGCAAATTCCGGTTACGGTACATGGATTGGGCCGGTCCAGTCGTTTGTTGTTGATCGGTGCGGCGAACAGTTCGATCCGCTCCATGGCTGCATCCAGATCCGGTACGATTTTGTTGACGCCTACTACTACGATAACCTTTTTGGGGCCAAAACTCATCGCTGCCACCCGGTTGCCGGAACCGTCAGTGTTGACGATTTGTCCGTCCAGGGTGATCGCGTTGGTGCCCGAGATAAAGACATCACAGGACAGTTCTTTGTGCCGTAGCGCCATCGATTGCTCCATGGTGAGACCGGGACGGTTGTGATCGAACACTTCGTGACCTTTTTTTTCGAGTAGTTCTGTGATATTCAGTTCTTTCAGCGTCCAGGAACCGCCAATGCCGACCGTGGCGCCTGCCTGAACCAGCGAAAATACTTTTGCTGCGGCATCAGCCCGATTGGCGAGGTAATAGGCCTGAAAATTATTTTTTTCTAATGCTTTGACTACTTTTTCCCCAAATACATCGTTGTGCCATTGGATGAATTGTTTCATCGTTGACCGTCCTCCTTGTTGTTTTTGCTGGCTGCGTTGCGTGGCGACAGGATTGCTGTTTCCTAATAGTAAATTTGACAACCAATCGCAGAATCCTTTTATCAAATTTTTTGAGTACGCGTTTCGAGAGGGTGAGGAAAACTGGCTTCAAAAAAATTGGTGCTTGCCATTGGTGCATTTGCCAGCCTGCTACTGGTTGGGACAGTTGGCTACATGGCCTTGGAACGGCTGTCGCTGTTTGATGCGCTCTATCTGACGGTGACTACTGTCTCAACGGTCGGGTATGGTGATGTGGTGGCTAAAACAAACGCCGGTCGCCTGTTTACAATTGTCCTGATCTTGTTTGGCGTTGGCAGCG
>JBGSKE010000584.1:0-6053 GCA_041741355.1 Negativicutes bacterium
GGCTTGCGATCTGGTTGGCATGATAAAACCCCTTGGCGGTCGTCATGGCTTTGTTCTCGATGATGGCGATTTCGCCGTTTGCTTCTTCAAGCGTCATCGAGCTTTTTACAGCCTTAATCTGTCCGTCAGGGGTTCTTTTCACAAAAACCTGTCCATCGCCAAGCGATACTATGTCTTTTGTTGGTTCTGCCGATTTTTCTTGATTTGACATTTCAATCCTCCTAATTGCTAACCGCAGCTAGGTATGCTATACTCTAACTGTTAGTCGCGGTTTTTCCATTAAGGCTCCATCCGGTGCAACGGATGGGGTCTTTCTCTTTGTAATGGCGGTTCTTAATGACTTCTGACGATCGTGCCCCGACGCTTTCATTGAAATCAAAAAACTCATCCCTGCGGAAACCAGTTCAACTAACTCTTGTTGCGCTCCTTGCAGAGTTGAGATAGTCCCTGATAGAACGGACGATATGATCGGCATTCTAAGCCTTTCCACATCGTCCATTTCTTTTTGCAAACTTAGCAAGCTTGTCTGCAGATCCTGGATTCGAACACCGTTAAAAATTTGCTTTCCAATGATGCAAACTTCCGTCATGTGCCGAATCGCCAGCGATTGATCATCATATACACTTGCCATCTTTACAACGATATCGCAGGGAACTGGAGTCTCACCACGTTCATAGGCGCCAATCGATTCAATGGAAACATTCAATGCTTCTGCCGCCATTTCTTGAGTAATTCCTGCCTTTTTTCTACAAGTTTGATAGAGTGTTTTGCCGTCACGATACATTCTTTTTCACCCCCTTCCGCTGTAACATTAAAGCAAGAGCTTCCTTTTAGGTTACGAAACGAGAATGAACAAAATTCCAAAAACAAACATAGACAACAATTCTGTGATAGCTGAAAGATTTTGCAAAATCCAGCTATACACAAACCACGCAAGCAAAGGCACCAGAACCAGGAATAAAGCAACCGCGAAAAACTTCATCATTGCTACCATGCTTTTATATTGGCTCATTCGTTGATACCCCACTAATTGAATCAAGCTTGCTCGTTTTTCCATCATCCCAGCTCCCTTTATAATTATTTCAATTACATGCGAAGACTTTCAGAGATTCTCTCCATTTTTGAGCCCCTATCCCTACCGTATCGATCTAAAACTGCCGGCGTAGAAGTTGTGCTGCACTGACTCTTAAACCACTCACGCAGCGCGTCTTCATCGAAAAAAACTCTACCGTCTAATTTGAACGACGGAATCTTCCCCAGTTTTGCCAGTCTGTAGAGTTTCGTGGTAGAGATTTTGTAGTCACCACCCGGTTTCGTCGATTTGAAAAATATCTCAACCACTTCGTCTGCATTTAGAATCACGAATATAACCTCCTTTCAAAGATTGACTGTTGTTAAGAGGCAGTAGGCGTCTTCGCCTCTTGTTCGTCCCACGTATCAATGATGAATTTCTCAATTGGTACGTCGGTAGCCTTCGACAAAGCAAGTGCGAGAGCCGGGCTTGGCTTTCTGATACCAACTTCAATCGCTCCAATTGCACTTTGCTTAACCCCTAGCAACGTTGCGAACTCGCTCTGCGTAAGCTTTTTAATGATTCGCGCATTAAAAACAGCCTCGGCAATTGGATTGGCAAAGTTCTTTCGTACCACTGCCCCGCACGAGCTGCAAACAAACTGATCTCCGTTCATAGTTTCACCCCCATTCCGCTTGCTATATGTACTCTTTGATTTATTATATAACATATAGCAATATAAATGCAATAGTATAACGCTTTAAATACCTTTTTTTATTGCCCGCTATATTGCTATCTGTTATTATTATAACAAGAACTTGAAGGGAGATTTTTCGCATGAAAGGTTCGATAGAAAATAAGGCTTTTGCGAAGAGCAAGGGCGAAAAAATCAAGTATGCACGTGAACGGTTTGGTCTTTCCATCACCGGATTGTCTGAAGCAACCGGGGTTTCTCAGCCCTATATATCTCAAATAGAAGCAGGACAAAAGACTCCAAGCAACCGGATACTCATGTCTATAGCGAAAGCGCTCAACATCCCTGGAGAATTTTTGTTGCGGGATGATATTAAAACGCTTGAACAATACGAAGCTGCTGAGAGCATTGCACATAAGCTAGATTCGCGATTCCTTAACTATGCCGTAGTTATCAATAAAGCAGTTGAGGCAAATATTACACCTGAGGAAATCGACGAAGTTCTCACTATAATTAAAAAGCACAAATCACACCAATCATGATTTTTAGCCCTTTTTTTGCATCTCAAGAAATTCTTCTTCGTGTTCGTGATCTACAAACCATATTCCTTGGATGAAAACCCACTTGAATTTCCCCTTCCAGTTATACAGGTAATAGGTATTCATAATTTAATCCCTTCCTTTTGCTTTTTTTCCCGCAACATTTTAGTGGAGTATTGCAGTCTTATGGCAGCAGTAATCCAGCGGACCTCCACGTTCTAAACATACTGTCATAATAGGTATCGCATTTTCCAAAAAAAGCAAAATACAAATTTCTTGTTATGGGGTGATTGTATGGCTTCTGTCGAAAAGCGCAATAAAGCATGGCGCCTGGTCGCTTTCCTCGGAACTGGTGAAGACGGGAAGAAGATTAGAAGCTACAAATCAATTCCTATCGACGGAACAACAAAGCACGAAGCCCAAAAACTCGCAAATCAGTTTGAAGCAGAAGCCATCAAGAACAAAACCGTCAACGACAAAAATATGACGTTTAGTCAATTCGCTGAATACTGGGAAAAGAACACGCCAAACGATAGCGTCACAACAAAAGATCGGAACAGGCAACTTCTTTCAAGAATCCTACCTGCAATCGGTCACATCCGGCTGAAAAAGCTGACCCCTCAGCACATACTCTCGCTTCTTCGCCAACTCGAAAAACCAAACAAACGGCTTGATGATAAAGCCGGAACGCTATCTTCTCGAACTGTCCAAATGCACTATAAGTTAATTAGCTCTATGCTCGGGAAAGCAGTAAAGTGGAGGATCTTGCCCGAAAACGTTTGTACCAGCGTTGATACACCAAAGGCAATATCAAAAAAGATCTTCATCTACGAAGAAGAAGATCTTGTCAAATTTTTACGAGCCTTATTCTCTAAAGCGCCGCTAAAGTATCAAGTTTTTTTCACCCTGGCTCTTACATCGGGCCTGCGCCGTTCCGAAATCCTCGGGCTTCGATGGTCTGATATAAATTTCGAAAAATCCTTTTTACGAGTAAATCAGGCTGCTGTTCGTGCCGTTGGTAAAGGAATTGTCTACAAAGAGCCAAAAACAGACAGCAGTGAAGCACCAGTCGGAATTGCAAAAATCGCGCTTCAGCTCCTAAAGAAACTCCGGGTCGAGCAGAACAAGCTAAAAGAGATCGCTGTTCAAAAAAAACGTTGGCACGAAACTGACGCAGGAATAATTTTCACCACAGCAACCGGTACGCCAATGATGCCATCCACCTTCGGCCACTGGTTGATAAAATTCACCGAAAGCAACAATCTCCCCAAGATCGGCGTCCACGCTTTTCGTCATATGGCAGCAAGCTATGCCCTTGATCGTGGCTTTGACCTAAAGTATGTCAGCGAGTTTGTCCGTCATTCTCAAATTTCTACTACTGGAGACATATATGCTCACCCCCTGTCGAATAAAATGAAACAGCTAAGCGAATCACTCAACTCGTTTGTAGAAAATGCAATTACACCCGAAGAAAATATTGAGCAAAAAATCTCAGAATCTGACAAAACAATTCACTAACCTCTACGATTTTCACAACTTGGACCCCAAATATGGACCCCAAGGCATAAAAAAGGCTTCCCGCAAAATCGCGAGAAGCCTTTAATTAATTGATTGGTGCGCCCGGCAGGAATCGAACCTGCGCGCCCGGCTCCGGAGGCCGGCGCTCTATCCCCTGAGCTACGGGCGCATAAAATTGTTTGATGCCGGGTGTAATTATAGCATACGAAATTTGCCCTGTCCATATTGATTCGCAACTTCCATGCTATAATAAGCCATATTACTGATCTTTGTCGTTAGGAAATTGCGTTAGCGGAGGACTTATCGATCTTGCTGAAACTTAAACCGGACTGGATGCCGCAACCACTGATTTTATTGGCGCTTAGCCACATGGTTACCGATCTTAGCCAAGGCGCGCTGCCGATGCTGCTACCCTCGCTCAAGACTGCGCTTGATCTTTCTTATACCCAGATTGGCCTGCTTGTATTGGTCCAGAATGTCACTTCTTCGATTATTCAACCGATCTTCGGCGCGATCACCGACAAAATGTCTTTGCCCTGGCTATTGCCGGTCAGTGTGTTTTTGTCCGGCCTCGGCATGGCGATTACCGGTTTCATGACATCCTATCAGGGCCTGATGTTCGCGGTTGTTGTCGGCGGACTCGGGGTTGCCGGTTTTCATCCGCAGGCGTCTAAGTCGGCGCATTTTGTCAGCCCGGAAGCAATCCGCGGTCGCAGCATGGGCGTGTTTTCGGTCGGCGGCAACCTGGGCATGGCGCTCGGCGCCGGGTTTATGATGCTACTAATGACAGCTGCTGGCGGACTCCACAATACAATCTGGTTTGTGCTGCCTGGCTCCATCACCGCCGTCCTGCTCTGGCGCAATCTTGACAACGTCTCCCCGGCCTCGTTTCGCCGCGCCGGCGAAGCCAAGACAACAATTCGCCAGGCAATCAACTGGAACATGTTGATTTTGTTATTGACGTTTATTTTCTTCCGTTCAACCCTGCACGCCGGTCTCTCGACATATATCCCGCTCTATTATGTCAATTACCTAAACGGCAGTCCGGTGCACGCCGGTTATATGCTGTCGTTGTTTCTCGGCGGCGGGGTCTTCGGCACCTTCCTGGGCGCCACTCTCTCCGATAAGCTGGGACGCAAAACCATCATCGCCGGCTCGATGGTCGTTGTCTTTCCGATGGTCGCGGCCCTACCCTTTACCAGCGGCCTCATCACCATGGCGCTGTTGACCTGCATCGGCTTTGTCCTGATCTCATCGTTTGCGACCACGCTGGTATTGGCGCAGGAAATGATGCCTGGTTACGAAGGAATGGCCTCCGGTCTAACCATCGGTTTCACCATCGGCCTGGGCGGCCTCGGTGTGACGATTCTCGGCTATATCGCCGACCTTTATGGAATCCCGACTATTTTCAGCGTACTAGCCGTGTTGCCGGTAGTCGGCCTGCTGCTTTCCCTGCCGTTACCCGGTCGGCTGTTCCGCAGCGATAACCGCTGATCAATGGCCCAATGCCATCTTCTGCAGCTCTCTCAACTGATCACGATGTCCAATGACTAGCAGTATATCGCCTGCTTCGATCACTTCCATCGCTGCAACATGGGTCATTAAAATTCCTTGGCGCTGAATCCCAACAATCAGCGAGTCATATTGTTCTTTGATGCCACATACCGCCAGACTGCTCCCTACCAGTTTTGATAATGGCGAAACTCGAATTTCCGCAATATCCAAATGCAGTTCTTCATTATAGAAAACGTTATCCATCAAATCAACAATCGCCGGCTTTGTCATAGCAGTTGCCATCTGGCGCCCGCCCATTATTTCAGGGGATATGACAGTAGTAGCTCCGCTACGTTTCAACTTCTCGATCGCTTCAGCACGATTCGCTCGGGCTACAATCGAAAAATCGGCATCACGATTCAGGTTTCTTGCCGTTAACGTCACATAAACATTTTCAGCATCATGGGATGTTGCGGAGACAATCCCTCGGGCCCGCTGAACACCTGCCCTCAGCAAAATCGAATCCAGCGTCGCATCGCCATGAATAGCCAAAATCCCCCTATCAACCAATCCTTGCCAAATTCGTTCTTCCTTTTCAATAACGATAAAGGTTTCATTTTCCTGCAACAATCGTTCGAGCACGACCATCCCAACGCGACCGGCGCCGCAGACAATAATATGCCCTGACAAATTCTCAATCCTTCGTTGCATACCTCTCCTCCCCAATACATCGCGCAGTTTTCCTTCCAGCACAACCTGAAACACCGACGTAAAAACATAAAATGCGCTGCCAACG
>JBGSKE010000585.1:0-5271 GCA_041741355.1 Negativicutes bacterium
GCATGTCCGGTTCGGCGGTCTCTGATGCCTCGGCAGTAGGTTCGGTCATGATTCCGATGATGGTCGAAAAAGGCTACGATGCGGACTATGCGGTCGGTGTGACCATCTCTTCCGCGATTCAGGGCGTAGTCGTACCGCCCAGTCACAACATGGTGCTATACTCCATCGTTGCCGGCGGCGTTTCTGTTGGCAGTATGTTCCTGGCTGGCATGATTCCCGGCCTGATCATGTTGGCCTCGTTGATGATCACTGGCTACCTGATCGGCCTAAAACGCGGCTATGGTTATGGTGAGCCAGTCATCAAAAAACAAATCCCCGGCATCATCATTCACGGCTTGCTCTCGTTCACCCCGGCCGTAATCATTGTCAGCGCGATCATCTCCGGCTGGGCTACTGCAACCGAAGCCGGCGCCATTGCCGCTGTATATGCTTTCGTCTTAGCTTTCCTAGCGTATCGCGAGGCGCCGCTCAGCAACATCTGGGGCGTATTAATCCGCACATTCCGCACCGTGCTGATGGTATTTTTTCTGATTGCCGCCTCCCAAGCGTTTGGCTGGGTTATGGCATACCTGCACTTGCCGGACATCATCACCGAATGGTTTATTGGGGTTTCCGACAAACCATGGGTCATTTTGCTGATGATCAATGTTCTGTTACTTCTTTTGGGCGGCCCGATGGATATGGCGCCGATGATCCTGATCCTGACGCCGATTCTATTACCGGTCTGTGTGAAGCTCGGCATGGATCCGATTCAGTTCGGCATCATAATGATTTTTAACTCAGGCATGGGTTTACTGACACCGCCGGTAGGAACCGTTCTATTCGTTGGTTGCGCTATCGGCAAAGTTTCAGTGGAAGCCGGTACCCGGGCGATGCTCCCCTTCTTTTACGCTATGCTCATCGTCCTCATGGCCATTACTTACATTCCGGCAATTACGATGTGGCTGCCAAGCATGTTCATATAGTACCCAATTAGACAGGGAGTTTTCCCCTAACCGGGAATAGTTGCTTCAAGACAAAAAAACAAGGAGGTCAGATCCATGAAAAATCATCGCACCCTTGCTCTTGTCGTTATTGCTCTGTTTGCCCTTTCCCTGCTTGCCGCCGGTTGCGGTGGCGACAAAAAGCCCGCTGCCCCCGCGGCTTCTGCAGCTCCGATCGTGCTGAAACTTGCCGAAACTCATCCGCCCGATTACCCCACAACCCTGGGGGACAAAAAATTTGCCGAACTGGTTACCGAGCGCTCCAAAGGTCGCATTAAAGTCGAAGTATATCCGTCCTCCCAATTAGGTGAAGAAAAAGCCGCTATCGAACAAGTTCAACTTGGCGCATTGGCCTTCACCCGTGTCAGCTCGGGTCCTCTCGCCGAATTCAACAAGCCGCTTGGCGTATTTTCGCTGCCCTATATCTTCGATTCTTCCGCCCACATGTGGAAATTCCTTGAAGGCCCGGACGGTCAAAAAATGCTTGACGGGCTGCAAGCCGCCAAGTTTGTCGGCCTGTGCTACTTTGATCCAGGCGCCCGCAGTTTCTACTCCACCAAGCCGATCAAAGAATTGGCCGACCTCAAAGGTCTGAAATTCCGCGTTATCCAAAACAAAATCAACATGGACATGGTTGCCGCGGTTGGCGCCAGCGCAACCCCAATGCCTTACGGACAAGTGTTCAGCGCGTTGCAGACAGGCGTTATTGATGGTGCGGAAAACAACGCTCCCAGTTATCTGACCTCCAACCACTATCAAATCGCCAAATTTTATCTGCTGGACATGCATCAACGCGTACCGGAAGTTTTGGTAATGAGTAAAGTGGTCTGGGACAAGCTTTCCGCCGATGATAAGAAATTGATTAAACAAGCCGCTGTCGATTCGGTTAAAACTCAACGTGAACTGTGGACCAAATTTGAAACAGAAGCGATGAATAAAGTTAAAGCAGCCGGATCGACCGTCACCGAAGTCAAAGATGTGAAACCTTGGCAAGCAGCAGTTAAACCTGTCATTGACAAATATCGCGCCGATTACAAAGAAGCTCTCGAAGCCATCGACAAAGCCCGCAAATAAAGTCGCGATTCACCAATTACCAGTTAAGGAAAGGGATGCTCTCGCCAGCCGGCGTAAAGCATCCCTTTCCTGTATGAAGGAGTAGCTCGGTCTTTGTACCGTCAAGCTTAGATTCTTGAACCAAGCATTGACAACCATTCTTGTTCCGCTTTTTGCGTCAGTCCATAAAAGCCGGCAATCTCGCCTCGGATTCCGCTGGATTTATCGCAATCGTTTCGCGCGGTTTTAGCGGCTGGCTCTTGCAACATTTGTACCAGCCACTTCCGTTCGATATCCGCAGCCATTCCCGAAACTGTTGCTGCAACCATGTGTGTTACCATAATCAGTTCACCTTCTCTCTTTCCGGTTATCTCTTCTGCTTATTTACCTTGCATATTTCATGCCAACATAAACAGCTGTTTTTCAGGCTAAAATCGCCGATTGGCAGGAAAACGATAGGCGCAATAGAATATATACTAGGTAGCACGCTGGCAAACCACGCATTAAATCAACTCCGGTTTCTCTTATGCAAATTCGCATCGATAATAGGCAACAATGCTCATCGATTAAGGGGGCCGCCACTCTGTTGACGCCACAAGAGCTCCTTGCCGAAAACCAGCTGCTCTGGAACATCATCGACGCATCTTATGACGGTCTGTTTATTACGGACAGCACCGGCAAAGTCTTATATTGCAATTCAGCCTATCTGCGAATTTCCGGACTGATCCGGGAAAAAATCATTGGCCGCACCGTCGGCGAACTGGTTGCAGCCGATGCCATGCCGGATTCTTGCGCCTATGAAGTCATTCAAACCCTTAAGCCTGTAACTAAAATCATTGATTATTACCACGGCCACTCTGCGTTAATCACCAGCGTCCCAATTTTTAGCCCAGCCGGTGATTTGACCCGGGTCCTCTCCAATGTCAGAGACATCACAGAGTTGACGAAAACCCGGGAGCAGCTGCAACAAGTTCAACGGTTAAAAGACGAATACCAGCTCCGCCTACACCAAACTGAAAAATCTGACCGCCGGGAAGAAAAGTTCCTTGCTTTCAGTCCAGTAATGGAAAAGCTGTTGCGCCTGAGCGAGCGACTCGCACATGTTTCTTCTCCCGTTCTAATCCAAGGCGAATCAGGCGTCGGCAAAGATATGCTGGCTCGCTATATTCATGATTGCTGGGATGTCCACGATGATCGCCCGTTCATTCAACTTAACTGCAGCGCTATTCCTGAACCCCTGCTTGAATCGGAGTTGTTTGGTTACGAGCCTGGCGCCTTTACCGGCGCTTTGGCCAAAGGGAAGGTCGGGCTGTTTGAAATCGCCAACAATGGCACCTTGTTTTTGGATGAGATTGGCGAGATGCCGCTTGCGTTGCAGGTAAAACTGCTGGACACTTTGCATTCCGGCAAGATTCGCCACTTGGGCGGCACCAGCCTAATCGAGACCAATGCCCGGATTATCGCTGCAACCAATACGAACCTCACCACCTCTTTGGCGAAAGGGAAGTTTCGCATGGATTTATACTATCGGCTGAACGTCATTCCGATTAATATTCCGCCGCTAAGGGATCGCAAAGAAGACATCGTCCCCATGCTATTTCATTTTTTAGCAGTAATGAACCAAAAATTTCACGCAACCAAGACCCTCACCGCCAATGCAGCAGCGATGCTGGTAAATTACAGCTGGCCCGGCAACGTGCGTGAGTTGCGCAATATCATGGAAAACCTGGTAGTCATGACTACCGGCGAAAACATCGATGCGGACGACTTACCAGATTACGTCGCTCAGGAGATGCCGAGGCAATCGCCAGCTGATCTCGCATCCGCACGAACTTCACGCAATCTAAAGGAATTCATCGAGGCTGCGGAGCGCGACTTCATCGGCAAAGCCTTGGCCGAATTCCGTGACCTGAAAAGCACAGCAACGCAACTGGGCATCGACTTATCAACCTTGGTAAGAAAAAAGCGCAAATATAAATTATAATAAGATAAAAAGAAAGAAGGGACATCATGAAACATTCCCGTTCAACCTTGCTGACCTTGTTGCTTGGCGCACTACTGATTTTGACTGCCGCGACAAAAGCGGAAGCGACTGCCAATCCGATCGCGCCGACCACCGCTCCGTCGTCTGTAGCGGTCTCTTCAAGCGTTCCCCCCGTAGCCTACCTGCAAGCAGTAAAAATATTGCAAGAAAACAAATATGGCGATAATGAAATCAAGAGTTTTGTCTATCAGGTTTTCTCTCTGTTTGACCGCCATGCTGAACTCAGCCAATTATTACTGCTATTCGCCGAAGATCTCCATATGGTAGTGCCTGAAGGAAAAATCACCTCGCACCAGGAGTTTGAAAAATGGTACAAGGATATTGGGACACGCTACCAATCCAACACCCATACTGTGGAACGCATCGACGTGCAAATTCCAGCCAAAGGCGATTATCGCGTCAACTTGACCGTAAATTGGCAAGCTTTGGGCATCGACGGGAAGTACACTTCGTTCAAATCGCACCAACAATGGAACATCGTTGATGGCGGCGGTTACTGGCCGCGCATCGTCAGCTATGTCGTAGAGCCTGCCCGCTGACTTTTAGCCTGCTAAACAAGCCGGAAAGCGCACGTTGCTTTGTCTGTAGACGAAGAACTTGCGCTTTCATTCATGATCGCGACTTTTCACCAGACACAAACTAGCTGCCATAAACAAAAACGGGGCCGCCATTTGCATGACAGCCCTGTTGTTTTGCTTGATTCAAATTGTTAATTGCTGAAAGATTAGTTGATCCGTTCGCGATTTTTTTGCTCCATAAACGTCTGAAACTCATCCAGCAGTTTATTATGCGCCAAAAATTCAAACAAGTACTTGGTCATTGTACGGGCTTCCAACAAATGCCCTTCTATTTCATCCAAACTCTGACTGATTTCTTCGCATTCTTGGCTTGCTTCGACAAAACTTTGCATTGCCATGGGAAACAATTGACGCACGACATCTTCGGCGTTCAGTTCGCCCCGGTTCATCCGCCGGACAATTTCATCCATCTTCAGCGACAGTTCGTGGGTCTTGCTGACAGTCCGACTCATGAGTTCTCCTTTGCGCTTCCCGCCGGGAAAGCTTTTTTCACTGTTTAATTAATTCGACACGTCCTGTTGATAATTCCTGCAAAATTAGGATTGAAAAAGAATATTTCCTGCCAGACAGGAACGTCGCGATTGGCAACGAATATGATAGTATCAACTCCAAG
>JBGSKE010000586.1:0-4261 GCA_041741355.1 Negativicutes bacterium
CACCGGCAGCAAGGCGAATGTTCACTCTCACACGCTGGGGATGGTTGTGTCGGCGGCAGCGGCGATCAACAATATAATCAAAGTGCGCCGAGCCCAGAAGAAACTGGAAGATACGGCTCGCCTGCATGCCACGATTATCAATTCGGTTTCCGACGGTCTGTTGATGATTAATGGCCAAGGCATTGTAACATTCATTAATCCGACCGGCGCAAAAATTCTCAACGTCAAAGCGCAGGAGGCGATTGGCAAGCATATTAAAGAACTGGTCGACTTTAAACCGGTTGTGCTCAAAGTGCTGGAAACGGGGCAGGGCTATACTGACAAAGAGTTTTTTATCGAAACCCGCCGCGGTATTCTGCATTTTATCAAAACGGCGATTCCGTTGCATGACGCGCAAGGCAAACTGGAAGGCGTTGTCGATATTTTTCGCGAAATCAAACAGGTCCGTAAACTAGTCAACCGGATGGTCGGCGCGACAGCAATGTTCTCGTTTGAAGATATCGTTGGCGAGAGTCCCTGCATGCTGGAAATCAAGCGGTTGGCAAAAATCGCCGCCAATAGTCTGGCGACGGTGCTGATCCAAGGCGAAAGCGGCACCGGCAAGGAAATGGTCGCCCAGGCGATACACAAGGCCAGCGGTCGCAGCGAGGGGCCGTTTGTGGCGATCAATTGCGGTGCGCTGCCGCGCGACCTGGTGGAAAGCGAATTGTTCGGCTACGAAGATGGCGCTTTTACCGGCGCTCGACAGGGCGGTCGTCCGGGGAAATTCGAACTCGCCCAGGGCGGCACGATTTTTCTTGATGAAATCGGTGAAATGTCGCTCGACGTGCAGGTGAAAATTCTGCGCGTGCTCCAGGAAAAAAGAATTCTACGGGTGGGCGGCGCCCGCTATATGGATGTCGATGTCCGGGTGATCGCCGCAACCAATCGGGAGCTGCTGAATGCGGTTGGCGAAGGCAGTTTCCGACAGGACCTGTATTACCGACTGAACGTGCTGCCGATCAATGTTCCGCCACTGCGCGAGCGCCGCGAAGACATTGAACGGCTGGCCCGCTTCTTTATGGAGAAGACCTGTGAGCAACTCGGCGTGCCGCAGAAAATCCTAACCCCATCTGCGTTGGCGTCCCTGCGCCGCTACGACTGGCCTGGCAATGCCCGCGAACTGGAAAATATCATTGAACGAGCCGGTCACTTTTGTGAGGGGCAGGAAATTTCCGAGCAGCATCTGCCGGCGAATCTGTTCGTTGCCAATACGGCCGGGCTGAAAGAAAGCCGCTCATTACGAGATCTGGAACGGATTGCGATTGAAGAGACGCTGAACAAGACCCAGGGCAATGTTTCGCGCAGCGCCCGCTTGTTGGGGGTTGGGCGTAATACTTTGTACGGCAAGATCAAGGAATATCAGATTGAAATGAAAAAAGAAAATCGTTCGATTTACGAACAGTAGTGTTCGATGGAAGAGCAGTTTGCGTGCCGATTGCTAGCTGGAATATTTGTGACAATTCGAAGATCCCTTGCTGCGTAAGCTTTTGGCCCAAAAAGTTATTTTTGGCATGATTTATGCATAGTATAAGCTATTGCGTGAAAAGCTGAAACTTCATTAGGGGGGGAAAATGTTGGCGTACAAAAAAGAGTTTTTGCAAAATCTCTACCGAACGATGGTGCGAATCCGACTATTTGAGGAAAAAGTGGGCGAGTGCTTCCTTGGCGGCGAACTGCCCGGCTTTGTGCACCTGTATATCGGCGAAGAGGCGATTGCCACCGGTCTGTTGACCGAACTGAACCAGGACGACTATATTACCAGCACGCACCGCGGCCATGGTCACTGCATCGCCAAAGGCGCGCAGATCAAGCCGATGATGGCCGAGATTTTCGGCAAATCGACCGGCTATTGCAAAGGTAAAGGCGGCTCGATGCATATCGCCGACTTCTCGGTCGGCATGCTGGGCGCAAACGGCGTGGTCGGCGGCGGAATTAATCTGGCAGTCGGCGCGGCGCTGGCGGCGAAAATGAAAAAGACCGGTCAAGTTGCGGTCACTTTCTTTGGCGATGGCGGCGCGAACCGGGGTACCGTGCACGAAGGAATGAACATGGCGGCGATTTGGAAACTGCCGGTTATTTTTGTCTGCGAGTTTAACCAATACGCCTCGACAACCCCCAGCAGCTACGGTACTTCGGTGCCCAACCTGGCCGTTCGCGCCCAGGGCTACAATATGCCGGCGGCAACGGTAGACGGCAACGATGTGTTCGCAGTCAATGAAGCATCGAAAAAAGCGCTGGAGTATGTCAGGGCAGGCAACGGGCCCTATATGCTGGAGTTCAAAACCTACCGGATCAAAGGCCACTATGTCGGCGACCCGGAAATGTATCGCAGCAAACAAGAAGTGCAAGATCACTTTGACAACAATGATCCGCTGAAGAATTTCGCCAAAGTAGTGTTGGCGAAGAAATGGCTGACGCAAAACGACATGGATGCAATTCAGGCCGAAGTGGTTGCCGAGGTAAAAATCGCGATTGATGATGCGCGGAAAGACCCCTACCCGGCTGACAGCGAGTTGTTTCATGATTACTATGTTGAAGGCGGGGTGAACTAACAATGCGCGAGATCAGTTTTTCCGAAGCGACCCTGGAAGCGATGAGCGAGGAAATGGAGCGCGATTCCAGCGTATTTGTCCTCGGCGAAGATATTGCCCGCCAAGGCGGCATTTTTGGTCAGTTCAAAGGGTTGCCGCAAAAATTTGGCAACGAGCGAGTTCTTGACACGCCGATTTCGGAAACCGCGATTGTCGGCGCCGCGGTAGGCGCCGCGCTAGCCGGCATGCGTCCGGTGGCTGACATGCATTTCGCCGATTTCATCGGTGTCTGCATGGACGAAGTGTTCAATCAGATGGCCAAGGTTCGTTACATGTTCGGCGGCCAGTGCAAAGTGCCGATGGTTTTGCGGGCCCCGGACGGCATCATCCGCTCGGCGGCGGCGCAGCATTCGCAGAGCGTCGAAGCCTGGTTCATGCACATTCCCGGCTTGAAGGTCGTGATCCCTTCCAATCCTGCCGATGCCAAAGGCCTGCTGAAAGCGGCAATCCGCTCGGATGATCCGGTGCTGTATTTCGAGCATAAAGTCTTGTTCCCAATGAAAGGGCCGGTGCCTGAAGGCGAGCATATCGTGCCGATCGGTAAAGCCAATGTGGCCCGTAAAGGCAAGGATGTGACGATTGTATCCTACTCGCTGATGATGCACCGGGCGCTGGAAGCGGCGGAAAAGCTCGCTGCCGACGGAGTTCAGGCGGAAGTCATCGATTTGCGGACGATTAGCCCGATTGACAAAGAGACCATCTTCGAATCCGTGCGCAAAACCAAACGGCTGGTCATTGTCCATGAAGCGGTCAAACAAGGCGGCGTCGGCGCTGAAATTTCCGCGTTGGTAGCGGAAGAAATGATCGACTGGCTCGATGCGCCGATTCGTCGTATCGGCGCCCCGTTTGTGCCGGTGCCGTTCAGCCCGCCGCTGGAGCAACTGGTGAAAATCTCGGCGGATCAAATCGCCAAAACGGTCAAGGAGATCTGTCGGTAATTTGCCGGCTTACGATTTCAAAAATCAGGAGGAGGGGACAGGTCAGTGAAAGTGAAAAAGAGTCTGGTATTCATTCTGTGTCTCGTAGTTGCGATTTCCCTGGTATTAGTCGGTTGCGGCGGCAAAAAGGAAGAGCCCAAAAAAGCTGAGCAGAAAAAAATCAGCATTAAAATGAGCGTTACCACCCCGTCGGAATCTTCACCCTGGAACATCGGCGCAAAAAAATGGGCTGAACTGGTGAAACAACGCACCAATGGTCGCGTCGAAATCACCACCTTCCCGAACGAACAACTCTCCAGCGGTAACCAACAAAAAGGCATCGAACAAGTGGCCGCCGGCGTAACGGGCGCTTCCTTGCACTCGACGATTATTTATTCGGTTATTGAGCCGAAACTGGCCGTTGTCAGCATGCCCTGGATTATTCCGAACAACGCCGCCGTCGACAAGGCGATGAAGGGCGCGCCCGGCGAGAAAGTTAAAGAACTGATCCGCGCCAAAGGCATCGAGCCGCTGGCATTCGGCGAAAACGGCTTCCGCCAATGGACCAACAGCAAGCGTCCGCTGGCAACGCCTGACGACATGAAAGGCCTCAAAATCCGCGTGCCTGGCATGAAAATGTATATCGCCCTGTTTAAAGCTATGGGCGCCGATCCGACCAGCATGAGCTTCTCGGAAGTCTTCACCGCCCTG
>JBGSKE010000587.1:0-4280 GCA_041741355.1 Negativicutes bacterium
GCAGCGGGGTTTTTTCGGGTCTCGGCGCCGCAACGGCCGATGCACTGTACGGTTCTATCGCCGCGCTCGGCCTATCGGTCGTCGCAAATTTTCTCCTGGATTATCAATTTTCCTTGCGACTGGTCGGCGGTTTGTTTCTACTATATTTGGGTTATACAACCTATCAGTCAAGCCCGGCGACAACAGCCGCTGCTGCCAATAGCGAAGATCTGGCGAGCGCCTATGTCTCAACCTTGTTGCTAACCATTACCAATCCGATGACCATCTTGTCGTTTGCCGCCATTTTCGCCGGGCTCGGCATCGTTAGCGCAGAAGGAGATTTTCTGTCGCCGTTTTTGCTTATCCTCGGCGTTTTTGTCGGTTCGATGCTTTGGTGGCTTATCTTAAGCGGAACGGTAAACCTACTGCGCCAGAAATTTGATCCGCAACGCCTAAAATGGATCAATCAACTCTCAGGATTCATTATTGCGGGATTTGGCGTCCATTGCCTTTTTTCGCTCTAGTTTGGAGTTAGCTCGCCAAGCTCTCACGAAGCTTTGCGCAAAAGGATTTCAAATGCCTCAGCAGCTGCCTGGCGCTTATGCAGACGCCCATCCGAAAGTGAAAAGCTGAGCAAAGTACTCCTTGATCCTGTCAAACAAAGACTTCTGCTCTATCGATTCCGTCAGGATCAGCTCGGATGCCGCCACTTCCCGGTTATGATACAGCACTTTTACCACGCCAACGCTTTGACCGGCAGCAACCGGCGCATAAATGTTCTTGGCGACATCAACAATGATTTGCAGTGCATCCCGGCTGCTGCGGCTGACGGGAACAACAATGTCATCGCGAATCACCGCCTGCGCTACCCCTGACTGTCCGTACCTGATCCGAACAGTATCGACGACCGTTCCCGCTTTTACCACCGTTTTTTCGCCGAGATGATTAAATCCGTAATCCAATAGCGCCATCGAATCCTGCCACATGAAATCGGCATCAAGCACCACCGCGATCAGTTGGGTGTTACCGCGTTTGGCGGCTGAAACCAGGCAGAGACCGGCAGCATCGGTGTAGCCGGTTTTGACGCCGTTGGCGCCGTCATAAATATTCAGCAATTTATTTTCGTTATAATACGTTTCCTGTTTTTGGCTGGTCACGATCTTCTTGTACGTTGCACCGACTATTTCGGCAAAACGAGGATTCTTGTACCCGTATGCCGCGATGCGGGCCAGGTCGTACGCCGTGGAATAATGCTTGGGGTCAGGCAGACCTGACGGGTTTCGGAAATTGGTCCGCATGGCGCCGATGGCATGCGCTTTGGCCGTCATTCGTTTGGCAAAACGTTCCACCGATCCGTCCAGATGCTCGGCAACGGCGACTGCCGCATCATTGCCGGAAACCAGTGCCACCCCATACAACATATCCAGCAACCGCAGCCGCTCTGCCGCCCGCAAATACATTGAGGACCCTTCGGTATTGGCGGCATTGGCGCTGGTCGTCACCATGTCGTTCAAGTTGCCGTCTTCCAGCGCCGTGATGATTGTCATCATTTTGGTCGTGCTGGCAGGATATTGCTGTGCCTGGGCATTTTTCTCATACAGGACTTCGCCGGTTGACGCCACCATCAGAATCGCCGATTTCGCCGAAAGGTTTAATGGACCCGGGGCCGCGAACGCCGAAACGGGAATCAAGACCATCGCCAAAGATACAATCGTTAAAAATTTTTTATTCATCCAAACGCCTTTCTGCTAATGCGTACCTATAACTTAATAATCGTACAATACTTCCAGTGAACTTTTCAAGTTTTGCATCGCGACAGAATTTTGCTTGACTATGACATAAGTGTCACACTTTATAATGAAATCGTAATCGTCGGGAGGGATCTATGCCATGTTAATTAAAGCGCTGTCGGAAAAAACAGGGGCAAGCATTCGTTCGATAAGACACTATGAATCCAGAGGGTTAATCCAGTCCGAGCGATTGCCGAATGGTTACAGAAAGTATAACGACAATTCGATTTTCACGGTGAAAACAATTCAGCTGTACCTCGGCCTCGGACTCACCACAGAGCACATTGCAAAAATTATTAATTGTCCCCTTGAACCACAAACGAAGCGCCCAATCTGCAAAGAACTTTATAAACTCTATACCGAAAAACTTGAACAAGTAACCGTGCAAATACAAATTTTACAGCAGATTCACTCCCAATTAGCAGAAAAGATCACAGAGTTTGAACAGTCCACCGCCGAAATCTAAGATAAGGAAAGAAGAAAAACATGATTATTGACAGCCATGCACACTTAATGCTACCGCAAGAAAAGCAGATTCGATGGATGGACGAGGCCGGTGTCGACCTGACCGTTTTGTTCACATCGATGATCCATCCTGAAACGGCCAGCAACCTTGTCGAATTGGAAACAGAAATGAATACGCTCTATGACATCTTAAACGGAGCAACGAATCCTCATGTTGCAAGAATTCAGGCGATTGAACAGCTCGGGTCAGTTGTCAACGCCGCCCCTGATAGGTATATCGGTTTTGGCTCCATTCCTTTTGGCTTGTCCTATCATGAAAACTTGGCATGGATAGACAAGCACGTATTGGCTAACCATTTTCGAGGAATCGGCGAATTAACACCCCAATCCGGCCAAATACAACAAATGGAGGGGCTATTTCAGGCTTCGCAGGCTCTGGGCGGATTGCCGCTCTGGGTGCATGCTTTTTTTCCATTAAACTTCCGCGACATCAATGATTTACTAATCTTAGCCAAAAAATATCCGACTGTGCCAACGATCATTGGACACTTGGGCGGCATTCATTGGTTGGCCACACTCCGTGCCATCGGTGAAATCCCTAACACCTACCTGGACTTATCTGCTACTTTTACAACGATGGCGCCCTCTTTTGCCCTCAAGGAATTCCCCGCCAGAACCCTATTCAGCTCGGACGCTCCTTATTCATCGCCATTGGTCGCCAGGCTCGTGTTGGAACAACTGACTGACGATAAAAGCATTTTGGATCAAGTGCTGGGAGAAAATATAGCCAATCTGTTAAAGCTATAAGAGAAGACAGCCACCCCCAAAAGGTTGGCTGTCTGAACAGTTTGGCGCCACTCTATTCATTGTTTTATTAGGCCATAAATAAAGGAGTCGGATATGGCGCCGTTTTTATATATGCTGCTTCTCAACTTGCCCTCCAATTGAAAGCCTGCCTTTTCCAGCACTTTTATCGACCCTGCATTGTAGGCAAATATTTCAGCAAAAATCCTAACAACATCCTGGCATTGGAACACCTCTCTGGTGATCCGCTTTACAGCACCAGCCATAATCCCCTTGCCCCAGAATTCTTCGCCCAACCAATACCCGATCTCGCTGCTTTTGCAATGAACATCCTCCTGGCGAGTACACCCAACAACTCCGACTGCTTGCCGATTTACGACGATGGCTCTAATATACTGACACTTTTCCTCACTGTTTTGGCAATCATGGATAAATGCGCTGGCATTCTCAAACGTATAGGGATAGGGAAATATATTGCGGACATTGTTCGCAATTTTAATGTTATTGGCATGTTGGGCAATGCTCTTGGCGTCAGTAAGATTCAGTTGTCTCAATGCAAAATCCATGATTTTGCCTCCGGTTCTCTTTAATTGTTATACTGAGTAAACCAAATTCCTGTTGACGCACCGAACGAATCGAGCCTTTTGCTACTTCTTCTATAGCGCTTTGATCAATTGGCAATATACCTGGCACGCCTCTTCAATTTTACTTACTGCGCATCGCTCGTTCTTCATATGCGCCAGTTTATAATCGCCAGGACCAAAACCAATCGTGGGAATTCCCATCGCAACCGGCGTAATCGCATTGGTACCGAAATCCCAGAAATCAAACGTAGTTGCCTCGCGCTGATAAACGGCTTTATATGCTGCGCGCAGCGCTTTTGCCAATTCATGGTCTACGTCAATGCTCCAGGGATCGTGCATCGGCTGATAGTCCAGTGTTTTTCCTTTCCATGATGTATGATGCAACGTGCCGATTTCCCAACTGGCGTTTTTACCGGCAACTAATTCAACCATTTCCCTTTCGACCTGCTCTAGCGTTTCGCCTAAAACCAATCGCCGGTCCAAATAAATGGCGCATTCGCTGGGCACCGCATTGAGTGATGCACTGACGCAGGAAATATCGGACAACACAATCGTGCCATGTTTTGCGCCGACTTTAACCAGCGATTTGTTCAGGGCATCGACGCGCGAGATGATTTCCGCCATTTCGTATACGGCATTGACTCCTTTTTCCGGCGCC
>JBGSKE010000588.1:0-3794 GCA_041741355.1 Negativicutes bacterium
GCTGTGGCAGAATACTCGCGAATATCGCGTTCGATGATCCTGCCACCTGGGCCGGTCCCTGTAACAATAGACAGGTCGATGCCTTGCGCTGCGGCAAGTTTTTTGGCATAAGGCGAAGCTTTAATCCGTCCGCCAGCGCTAACGACAGGTTTGTTGGCGTCACTTGTCTCCGCAGCCTCCGTCACTGTGGTCTGCAACAATTCCGTCACCGCAGGCGTCGCTTTCGTCGGAACCGCAATTTTTTCGCCCGGCTGTCCGATCACGGCGATCACAGCCTGTACCGGCGCCGTCGCGCCCTCTGCCACGATGATTTCCAGCATAACACCGGCAACATTGGCTTCCAGTTGATTGGTTATCTTATCGGTCGCCACTTCCACCAACACGTCGCCAACCGCCACCGTATCGCCGACAGCCTTAAACCATTTGGTAACTGTTCCCTCGGTCATTGTCAGCCCGAGTTGCGGCATTTTATATTCAGTCGCCACGCTGATCCCTCCCAGTCGTTCTCTGCCTCAGGTTTATTTCACTACTTCCCTGACGCCGGCAATAATGTCCTTGATGCTTGGATAGGCGGCATCTTCCAGCGCCGGGCTAAACGGCAACACTACATTCAGGCCTGCTACCCTTTTTACTGGGGCATCCAGCTCATCAAATGCGTTTTCCATGATCTGCGTCGCGATTTCGCCGGCGTAGCCGCCACGCTTCACGGCTTCCTGCACCACAACCACTTTGTGCGTCTTTTTCACGGAAGCCTCTATCGTTTCCCAGTCCAGCGGCACCAAGCTCCGCAAATCAACCACTTCCGCGTCAATCCCCTGTATAGCCAATTCTTTGGCAGCTTCCATGGCAAACGCGACTTGCCGCGAATAGGCAATGATCGTTACATCTTTGCCGCTTCGTTTCACATCCGCCTTACCGAGAGGAATCAGATATTCTTCTTCCGGTACTTCGCCCTTCTGCGCATACAAAATTTTGTGCTCCAGAAACATTACCGGATCGTCTTCTCGGATCGCTGATTTCAGCAAGCCTTTGGCATCATAGGGTGTGCTGGGAGCAACCACTTTCAGGCCGGGAATATGGGTAAACAAGGCTTCAAAGCTCTGCGAGTGTTGTCCCGCATTGCGGCGGCCAGCTCCGCCGGGTGCGCGGATCACCAGCGGCACCTTAACCTGGCCCCCAGTCATATAACGCATCTTCGCCGCCTGATTCACGATCGGATCAAAACAAATCGGCGCAAAATCGACATACATCAGTTCAACAATCGGCCTGAGTCCTCGCATGGCAGCGCCAACAGCCATCCCAGTAAACCCGGCCTCAGAAATCGGCGTATCTATGACCCGATGCGCGCCGAACTCATCCATAAAACCTTTGGTCAAGCCAAAGACACTGCCCATGACTCCCATATCTTCACCCAATATGATCACAGAGCTGTCGCGGGCCATTTCTTCATGCATGGCTTCGCTGATCGCCTGCCCATAATTGATTTCCCTCATCGCATTACGCTCCTCTCGTTGTCATTCGCATAGACATCCAACGTGACCTGATCGACCGTTGGGTAGGGCGATTGTTTGGCGAACTCGACCGCAGCTTCGATCTCCGCTTTCACTTCGGCTTCCAGCGCATCCAGTTCCGCCGTCGTCGCCAAGTTGGCCTCAGTCATTTTCTGTCGCAACTGGATGATCGGGTCGCGTTCTTTCCAATAGCTGACTTCTTCCGGTGTTTTATAAATTTGCGGATCGCCCTCGTAATGTCCGCGATGTCGATAAGTTTTGCATTCGATCAGGCTGGGGCCTTCGCCGTTGCGCGCCCTCTCTACCGCCTCTTTTACTGCCTCGTACACTGCGAAAACGTCATTGCCGTCCACGACAACACCGGGAATATCGTAAGCAACGGCGCGGGTTGCGATGTCTTCCACATTGCAAACTCTGTCAATACAGACCGACACGCCGTATTTGTTGTTTTCACAGACAAAAACGCAAGGCAGCTTCCAAGCTGACGCCATGTTGACCGCCTCATGAAAACTTCCTTGGTTGGATGCCGCATCGCCAAAGAATGCCAGTGTCACTTCATCGGCGCCGCGGATCTTCGAAGCCAACGCCGAGCCGGTCGCAATCGGAATTCCAGCCCCGACAATGCCGTTGGCGCCCAAAATGCCTAGGCTAACATCGACGATATGCATTGAGCCGCCTTTGCCTTTGCAGTAGCCGGTCGCCTTGCCAAACAGTTCCGCCATCATGATGTCCACCTGACCGCCCTTGGCGATGCAGTGCCCATGCCCGCGATGCGTCGATGTAATGAAGTCAGTTTTGCGTAGCGCCTGACAGGCGCCGACCTCCGCCGCTTCCTGTCCGGCGCAGGTGTGAATATTGCCTGCCATCAGCCCCTGCATGAACAACTCGGCCGCTTTTAGTTCAAAATAGCGTATCTTCAGCATTTCCCGTAAAAATTTCATTGCCGTCTGTCTGTCCATTTTTTTGCCTCCCATCAACACTGCCCCCTGTATCACGATTTTCATTAGCTACTAATTGCAGGTTTCGTGCCAATACCGCGCGACCCAGCATAAATACTCAGAAAATTCTTTTTCATCCGATTGTGTTAAATTAAAAAAGCAATGCATTTTTGCATTGCTTTTTTATGTGAAAATTCTCACTATGCCTGCTGAGCAGTTACGCCGCTTTTCTTGGTCACACTTCATAGATATTTAATGCGATATCGCATCGACAATGCAATATCGCATTAAATATTACTTGCCTTTTATTCCTAATTTTTTCATTTTGCGAATCGCCGTGGATTGATTAATCCCTAATTCTTCAGCGATTTTATAACTGCTGTACCCTTTTTGTACGAGATTTTGCAAAACCCGTCGTTCCACATTGGCAAGAATTTCTTCCAAATTACCGCCTTGTGATAAATCGGACCCGGCAACTACGGAATGCGTTTTAAATAAATCCGGCAACATCGACGGAACAATTTTTTCATTTGGCGCCAGAACCACCAGTTGTTCCATCAGGTTCTCCATTTCGCGCACATTGCCTGGCCAGTCGTATTCCTGGAACAGGTTCATCACTTGGGGCGAAATAGTATTCTTAAACTTGTATTTTTCGTTCTGGTCACGCAAAAAATAATGGGCCAGCGGAAAAATATCCTCCCGTCTTTCCGAAAGCGGCGGGATCTTTAGTCCCACAACGTTCAAGCGATAAAACAGGTCTTTCCGAAACTTACCCGCCGCAACCATTTCCACCAGGTCCCGATTCGTAGCGGCTATGATACGGGCAGCCAATTTTATTTCTTTGGTCCCGCCCACACGGGCAAATACTTTATCTTGGAGCACGCCCAACAGTTTCGCCTGCAACATCAAAGGAATTTCACCAATTTCATCCAAAAACAAGGTTCCGCCGATTGCAATCTCAAAGATCCCCATTTTTCCTGTTTTAGCAGCATTTGTGAAGGCGCCTTTTTCATAACCGAACAATTCACTTTCCAACAAATTGTCGGGAATCGCGCCGCAATTCACTTTCACAAAAGGCCCCGCCTTGCGCTGGCTGTGGTTATGAATCGTTCGTGCCAAAACTTCTTTGCCGGCGCCCGATTCGCCGGTGATAAGAACCGTCGCCTCCGTAGCCGACACTTTTAATGCCGTCGATACGATAGCCCGCATTGCCGGGCTTTCAGCAACCATCCCATCCACTTGAACCGTTTGGCTGCGCAGATGAACAAGCTCTGAGTAGTAGCGTTCCGACAGTTCTTTCGCCTGGTCAAGTTGCGATTCCAACGCAATCAGTTCTGTAATATCA
>JBGSKE010000589.1:0-2378 GCA_041741355.1 Negativicutes bacterium
GGCGCTGGTGTAGTTGCCGGACTTTACAATCGCGTTGCCATCTTCCTTTGCTGATGGATATCCCGCCAGAACCGTATAGTTTTGGTACGCCGCCGCTCCCTGATTGTTCAGGTCGCCCAAGGCCACATATTCAACGTAATCAAACTTTGCCGGGCTCGTCCAGGAGGGAAACAGCGTGAACATATTCAAAAAATTCAATTGGCTGTTGTAGGTATATGACCCGGTCGGACCCGAAGTAGCGGCAGTCGCCACCGGCATCAGCGATGCCGATGTTGCGGCGTTGGCCGGTGTGCCGGGAGTATATATATTGGTAAATGTCGTCGTAGTCCCGCCGGCGGAAGGATAATAGACGCCCGACAATCCTGCGGCAAGCGGCATCCCAGGCCCTCCATTGACCGTGTACGCTCTCGGACTTGTCGTGGAAACATTAAAATTAATCGGAGACTGCGTCAAGTTTAAGACAAGCACTGGCAGCACCCCGTAGGTATTGAGCTGAATCGCACTTGCCGTAGGCGTGATCGGCGCAGTATTATCTGCTTTGGCTACATTGCCTGAAATAACGCCAAGAACAAAAACCAGCGGAACGGCTACCCGGAAAACAGCTCTTTTGGAAAAAAACATGCGTGATTCCTCCTTACTCTTATTTCTCACCAGCATTTTAAATACTATAACCGTACCCAATAATCGACTTTATTATACAATAATTGTATTTTCGTGTAACTACTGCAAGGAAAATCGTCAGCTTTCAGAGTATAATTGTCACCAGCCATTAACCGCAACTTTGAGATTCGAAGAGGTTTTTCGCCATCTATCGCCAATATTTACTGAAAGGGTTTGTCAAACAAACCAACTCAATAGCATTGGAGGTTCCCATCATGCAGGAAATTTCGTTTGACCAGTATGCGCCACAAGTCATTCAGCAGTTGCCCAAGGGGGCTTTTCTCACTGTCAGCCATGGCGGACGCGACAATACGATGACGATCGGTTGGGGCAGCATCGGCGTGATTTGGAGCAAGCCGATCTTCAGCGTCTTGGTCCGTCCATCCCGCTTTACTTACGGCCTGCTCGAAGCCAGCGGCGAGTTCACCGTCAGCGTACCACTTACCGACATGGCCAAAGCACTTGGCATCTGTGGCAGCAAATCGGGTCGTGATATTGACAAATTCGCCGCTGCCGGCCTGCAAAAACTGCCGGGAATTAAAATTGCCACGCCGGTGATTGGCGGCGCTGGACTCCACTATGAATGCAAGGTTGTGTTCAAGCAACCAATGAATCCCTCACTGCTTGATCCCGGCTTAAACACCGCCTGCTACCCCAGCGGCGACCACCATACCATCTACTACGGATTGATCGAAGCCAGCTGGCTGGAATAGCTCTACAACTTGGAAAGCTGGAAAGGAAGGGACCCTTTTGTCAACTGACAAGCTTTATTATCAGGACGCCTATCTGCGACAATTTGAAGCGCAGGTTATCAAAAAAACCGCTCTTGCCGATGGCAAATTCGCCGTGGCGCTGGACCGCACCGCCTTTTATCCGGAAGGCGGCGGGCAGCCCTGCGACCTGGGTACGTTAAATGGTGTACCGGTTATCGACGTACGGACTATCAATGATGAAATTGTGCATACGACCGAAGGCGACCCCGGCGAGGGAACTCTGGTTGGTCGGCTCGACTGGCAAAGGCGCTTCGACCACATGCAACAACATAGCGGCGAGCACATTCTGTCAGGAATTCTGCTGGCCAACTATCAGGCGGAAAACGTCGGCTTTCACCTCAGCGCATCCAGTTGCCAGATCGACGTGACGCTGCCTGCGCTGACGCCCGAACAAGCGACTGAAATCGAAGACGCCGCGAATGCAGTCATCTTTGCTAACTTGCCTGTCGACGGCCGTTTTGTCGAACAGGCTGATTTGGCAACGTATTCTCTGCGCAAGGAGCCCGGCAAGGATTTTGCCCAGATCCGGCTGGTCTCAGTCCAGGATTGCGACTGCTGCCCCTGCGGCGGCACCCATGTTGCCTGGACCGGCGATGTCGGTCTGTTTAAATTGCGTGGCTGGGAAAAGCGCAAGAGCAATATTCGGCTCGACTTTGTCTGTGGTGGCCGAGCTTTGGCCGACTACCGGCTGAAGCATGATATCACGCGGGCGCTGTCGACTCGTTTTTCGTCTCCGGTCGAAGGCATCCTGCCTGCTGTGGAACGTACGCTGGAAAAGCTGGACGCCAACCAGGCCTTGCTCAGCGCCACCCGCAAAGCCTATCACGAAGAACTGTCCGCTCGCCTGCTGGCGGAAACCGGCAATGCCAACGGACCGGCAACACCCCTCATCAGTCGTGTGTTCGCCAATTACGCAGCCGGCGACCTGCAGGACTTCGCCTCGCG
>JBGSKE010000590.1:0-2776 GCA_041741355.1 Negativicutes bacterium
GATGCAGGTGTACGCAAGCCAGCAGCACGATGTTACCGCTGAGCAGCTTTTGACAAAGCTGGAAGCTGCTGCGATTGAAATTGCTGATAAGGACAAGTTGGTTAATGAAAGCATTGCCCAGCATGGAGCGACTTTATTTAGCCGACCGGTTTCGATCCTGACCCACTGCAACGCCGGCGCACTGGCAACAGTAGCGGTTGGCACCGCTCTCGGCGTGATCGAGCGGGCCTGGCGCGAAGGAAACGTCACGGAAGTATTTGCTGATGAAACCCGGCCCTTGCTGCAAGGCGCCCGGTTGACGGCGGTCGAACTGTCGCGGGCAGGTATCCCGGTGACGCTGATTACCGACAATATGGCGGCCTGGGTGATGAAGACAGGCAAGGTGCAGGCAATTATCGTCGGGGCTGACCGGATCGCCGCTAATGGCGATGTAGCCAACAAGATCGGTACTTATGGCTTGTCGGTGCTGGCCAGGGAACACGGCATTCCTTTTTATGTCGCCGCGCCGCTGTCCACGTTTGATTTTTCGCTGGCAAGTGGCGAGGGAATCCCAATCGAAGAGCGCAATCCCGAGGAAGTTTTCCAGTTTGCCGGTGTCCGTTCAGCACCGTATGGAATTAAGGCGTTTAACCCAGCTTTTGACGTTACGCCTGCCGACAAGGTCACAGCGATTATCACCGAGGCTGGTGTTATCAGAGCTCCCTATAAAGAATCGATCCAACAGTTAGCCCTAAAGATGAAGGAGGAAACAAAATGAAATCAATTATTCGCGATGCCAAACTGGCGCCACAGGGGCATGACAAAATAAACTGGGTCATCGAACACATGCCGGTGTTGAACTCATTGAACCAGGAATTTTTAAAAACAAAACCGCTGGCCGGAATCAATATGGTCGTGACAGTGCATTTGGAAGCCAAAACCGCCTATTTGTGCATGGTAATGAAAAATGCCGGCGCCAATGTGGTGGTGACCGGCAGCAATCCGCTGTCGACCCAGGATGATGTCGCAGCAGCGCTGGCCGAGCACGGCGTCGGCGTTTTTGCCTGGTACAACACGACCCAGGAAGAATATGACCAGTTTCTGCATCATGCGCTGGACAGCAAACCGCATATCATCATTGATGACGGCGGTGATCTGGTATCTTTGCTGCACGGCGAACGCGCCGACCTGGCTGCCAATGTTATGGGCGGTTCGGAAGAAACGACCACCGGTGTGCTGCGGCTGCGGGCTCTGGCGGCGCAAGGTCGCCTGAAATTCCCGATGATTTCGGTCAATGACGCCGATTGCAAACATTTGTTCGATAACCGTTATGGCACCGGCCAATCGGTTTGGGATGGCATCATGCGGACCACCAACCTGTCCATCGCCGGTAAAACTGCTGTGGTTGCCGGCTATGGCTGGTGCGGCAAAGGCGTGGCGATGCGGGCCAGAGGTCTGGGCGCCCATGTGGTGGTTACCGAGATCAATCCGATCAAAGCGGCGGAAGCGGTGTTCGATGGATACCAGGTGCTGCCGATGTCTAAAGCCGCTGAAGTGGGCGATATCTTTGTCACGGTGACCGGCTGCAACGATGTGATTCGCCGCGAACATCTGGAGAAAATGAAACCGGGCGCGATCATGGCCAACGCCGGCCATTTTGACGTCGAAATCAATAAAGTCGATTTACTGGCCCTGTCAAAATCGACCCGCACCGTTCGCAAAAACATTGAAGAGTTTGTCATGGCTGATGGCCGCAAGATCTATCTGCTGGCCGAAGGCCGTCTGGTCAATCTGGCGGCGGGCGACGGACATCCGACCGAAATCATGGATCTGTCGTTTGCGATGCAGGCTCTGGCGGCGCTGCATATCCTGAACAATCACAAGAATATGACCAATGAGGTTCACAACCTACCGTACGAACTGGATCTGCGGGTGGCTCATCTGAAACTGGCGGCGATGGGGATTGAAATCGATGCCTTGACCAGCTGCCAGACCGACTATCTGCACCAGGCCTAAGCCAATGAATGGGCTGGCGGAAATGCGGCAGGCCGTTGTTGATACTGGCCGGCAAATGATCGGGCGCGGCCTGGTTGCCGGTACTTGGGGTAACATCAGTATGCGCAGCTCTGGCGGCGATCAAATAGCGATTACGCCGTCCGGCAGGCCTTATGATCAGTTGACGCCGGAGGATATTGTCGTGGTTGATTCGGCAGGGCAGATACTGGCCGGACAGCGACCCTCCTCGGAGCTGGCGCTGCATTTGGCAATTTACCGCGCGCGAACAGATGTTCGTGCAATAGTTCACACCCACAGTTTGTATGCGACGGCTTGCGCAGTGGCCGGTAAAGCGATTCCGGCCAGTCTGGAAGAAATGGTCCAGGCCGTCGGCGGTGCGGTGAAAGTCGCGACGTATGCGTTGCCTGGCACAGTGGATTTGGCGAATCATGCCGTGGCGGCGCTGGCAGACCGTAGCGCGGTTCTGCTGGCCAATCACGGTGTAGCGGCCTGCGGTCCTTCATTGGCCGAGGCGCTGCTTGTCGCTGAATTGGTCGAAAAAGCGGCGCATATCCATGTCGTGGCCGAGCAACTGGGCGGCGCGCGCGTGCTGAGCGATGAAGATGTGGCGCTGATGCGTCGGTTCTATTTGGAACATTACAGACTAGGAAAATAGGAGGATGATGAGCATGAACAAATTACTGCTTGAATCCGGCAAATACTTGAATCCGGCCGGCGAAGTGATTACCGGCGATATCGGCATCGAAAACGGCAAAATCCTGTTTTGCGGCGCAAAGCCAAC
>JBGSKE010000591.1:0-2697 GCA_041741355.1 Negativicutes bacterium
GGCGTTCTGCAGCCGCAAACCTCTTGGGCCGACTCGGCGGCATACCACAAAGCCGCTGTTCAACTGGCCGGCATGTTCGACAAAAACTTCCGCAAATTTTCCGGTATCCCCGGCGAAGTCATTCAATCAGGTCCATTTTCGCTGGACAAGATCGACGCTGCAGTCTAACCAGCCGAATTTTCCACGCAATTTTAATGAAGCCGGCGCCTCTAAATGGCAGCCGGCTTCATTTTTAATCTATTACATTCTATCAATCAGTAACCCCGGCAAACAGCTCACCTGCCTGTCGTACATCGACATTGCCACCGCTCAGAATGATACCAATTCGTTTGCCTTTAACCGGCAGTAATTCTTTGAATATCGGGGCCAATGCCGTAGCGCCGGACGGTTCGACGACGATTTTCAGCCGAGTCCACAAATAATACATCGTATCGATAATGTCGGCATCGGATACCGTAATCATGTCATCCACGTTCTTTTGGATGGCGGGAAAAGTAATCGATCCGAGCGATTCCGTACGCAGTCCATCCGCAATCGTCTGCGGATTATGAATTTTTTGCAAGATGCCGGTTTTGAAAGATCGGGTCGCATCATCGGCAGCAGCTGGTTCCACGCCGATAATACGGCAGTTGGGCAAGGTGTGACGGGTATAGACGGCGCACCCGCTTAACAGGCCGCCGCCGCCGCAAGGAACCAACAACATATCCAAGCTGAAAACCTCATCAATCAGTTCTCTGGCAGCTGTTCCCTGTCCGGCGATAACGTCGGGGTGGTTGAATGGCGGAATCAATTCGCATCCATGTTCCGCCATGAGCTGAGCCGCCAGGTCTTCCCGATTCATTGTCGCCCGATCATAAGTAACAACTTCGGCGCCATACTTGCGTGTTGCCGCCAGCTTAACCGCCGGTGCGTCAGCCGGCATCACAATCGTTGTTTTCACTCCCAGCAAACGACCGGCCAAAGCTACCGCCTGTGCATGGTTTCCTGACGAATAAGTAATTACGCCGCGCGCGGCAACCTCTGGCGTCAGTTTACTGATCGCATTATAAGCGCCGCGGAATTTGAAGGCGCCCATCCGTTGGAAATTTTCGCATTTCAAAAAGACCGTATTCCCTGTCACCTCATCCAACGAACGGGAAGTCAACACCGGCGTACGATGCGCCACCCCCGCCAGTCGCTCCACCGCAGCCAATACTCCCTGGTATAAAGGATCCATTTCATTTCCTCCTCCCAAAATCAAACCAATCGCATTGCCAGTAAAAGGACATCGGGAAGTTGATGGCGAATCTTTTCCCGATGACAACCAATCGCTTGTTAGGGTATTATTTCCCGCTCCAGGGGAAAAATCCCTGTCGGCGACAAAAGTTTGAGGTGTTTTTTTTGTTGATATCGATTGCCCAGATAGAAATCGCACCCGGGCGGCCTGACCTAAATGCCGCGAAAATGCTCGGTTTGATCAAGCAAGCCAAACAAAGCGGGACAAACCTACTGTTATTTCCTGAAATGTCGATTCCCGGGTATCTGTTAGGCGACACCTGGGAGCAATCCGCTTTTTTGCGCGATTGCGAATACTGGGGCAACCGGATCATCCAGGCGTCCGACACTCTTTGCGTCATGTTCGGCAACGTCGCCATCGATTGGAAAAAAACCAATGACGATGGCCGGGTGCGAAAATACAACGCTTTTTTTGCCGCGCAAAACGGCTCTTTGCTCAGCAGCGACAATTTTCCTTACCCGTTCCGCATCAAAACGCTACAACCGAATTATCGCGAATTTGACGACGACCGCCATTTTTACAGTTTGCGCAAACTCGCCCAGGAAATGCAGCTATTGCCCAAACAATTATTACAACCGCTGCCTGTTTGTTGCAACGGTCGCCTGCTGCAAGTTGGCTGCTTACTATGCGAAGATGGCTGGAGTGACGATTATTCACTCAAACCGATTCCCACACTCAGTCAGAATGGCCCGATCGATTTATTCATCAACCTTTCCTGCTCACCTTTCACCTTAGGCAAAAACAACAAACGCCACCGAGTTTTTTCGCGACTGGCCAACGAAGCAGCCGCGCCATTAATTTACGTGAACAACGTCGGAATCCAAAACAACGGCAAAACAGTCTATACTTTCGATGGTTGCAGCACCGCCTACGGAGTCAATGGTGAGACCGTACTGCATTGCCAATCTTTTGTCGAGCAGTTCCGCTCGATTCACCTGTCGGAGCTTCAACAGCCAACCGCGCTCAGCCAAGACGCCATTCCTAACGATTCCGGCATCGACAGCATCTTTGACTGTCTGGAATACGGTGTACACCGGTTCCTGCAACAAACTGGCCTGACAAAAATCGTAGTCGGCGTTTCCGGTGGCATCGACTCGGCCGTCGCCGCCGCACTCTATGCCCATATTCTCGGGCCAGACAACCTGTTACTGATCAACATGCCCAGCCGCTACAATTCACGCACTACGATCAGCCTGGCCCAACGGCTGGCCGAAAACCTCGGTTGCCGCTACGCCGACATATCAATCGAAGAATCAGTGGCTTTGACGCACCGGCAACTGCAAGCGACCGGGCTGGAGCTGTCGCCGTTCATGCTGGAAAATGTGCAGGCCCGCGACCGTTCCTCGCGAATTCTGGCTGCCGCTGCGGCAGCCTTTGGCGGCGTTTTCACCTGCAATGCCAATAAAAGCGAACTGACAGTC
>JBGSKE010000592.1:0-3028 GCA_041741355.1 Negativicutes bacterium
TTACGGAACAGATGGTGTTGCCGGTCCGCGAACACAATATGGTGATTTTAATCGTCACCGACATTACGGAACGGGAAAAAAAGGAGCGCGACCTCCAGAAAGTCAAATTGGAAACTATCGACAAAGCAGCGGAAATCATTAATCGTCAGATGCATGTGGCGCAAGAAATTGCCGGTTTGCTTGGCGAAACGACCGGCGAGACCAAGTCCGCTCTGCTGGACCTGGTGGGTCTGCTGAAAGAGCGGGATAGCCGCTGATGACGCTGCATGCCGAAGTAAATGTCGCCCAGCTCTGTAAACACGGCGAAGAGCTTTGCGGCGACAATGTCCAGGTCACCCGCACCAGCGATTCGGTCATCGTGGTTGTTTCTGACGGTCTGGGTAGCGGCGTCAAAGCCAATATTCTCGCCACCCTTACCACCAAAATCGCTTCCTCGATGCTGGCACGCGGCGCCAATCTGGATGATGTGGTGGAAACCATCGCCCAGACATTGCCTGTCTGCAAAGAAAGAAAAATCGCCTACTCCACTTTGCAAATCCTGCGCATCGACCGGCAAGGCGATGCCACCTTGGTCGAATTCGACAGCCCGCGCACTTTTTTATGTCGCGCCGGACACGTCCTGCCGTTTCCGGCCCAAGAACGGACTATCGGCGGCAAAACCGTGTTGGTCGGACAAATGGAGTTGCAGGAGAACGACTGGCTCACGCTAGTCAGCGATGGCGCCATTCATGCCGGCATCGGCGGACTGTTGCCGCTAGGACTTGGTTGGAATGGCGTAGCGGCCCGCTTATCAGAAGACGTTGCCAAAGCATCGGATACCCAGGAACTTTGCGCTTCACTGCTCAACTGTTGCGAAGGATATTATGTAGGCAAGCCTGGCGATGACACGACTGTCGTCGCGATAAAAATCCGCCGGCCCCGCCGCATCAACCTGATGATGGGTCCGCCTGCCGATCCGAAGTACGATGCCGAAGTCGTCAAGCGCCTATTGGCCGCACCGGGACCCAAGATCGTTTCCGGCGGTACGACAGCCACATTAGTCAGCCGAGTGATGGGAAAACCGTTAAAAGTATCATTGGAATACCATGACCCCAACATCCCACCGATCGCGCATCTGGACGGCATCGACCTGGTCACCGAGGGAGTCCTGACGTTGAACGCTGCTGTTGACCGACTGCGTTCGCCCACGGAACTCAGGCCGTCTGGTCGCATGGATGGAGCTACCCGGGTTGCCCGGCTGCTGATGGAATCCGACCACGTCCATATCTGGGCCGGCGGCGCCGTCAATCCGGCCCACCAAAATCCTTTGCTGCCTGCTGCGATGAATATCAAAGTCCAAGTCCTCGGTCGGCTACGTACCCAGCTTGAGGCGCTTGGCAAGATAGTTCATATCGAATGGGTCTGACCAGGAAACCAGAAAAGACAAAGGAGTGATCCCTTCTTCATGTTGACTGTTGAACTGTGCATGGGTACTTCCTGCCACCTGATGGGCGTCCAGGACCTGGTCGCCGTACTGGAAACACTGCCCGCCGAACAACGCGAACAAATCGAAATCAAAGGCGTAACCTGTTTTAAAAATTGCGGCAAGGGTCCCAATATACGCATCAATGGCGAGCTGATCAGCAATGCCACGCCTGACCGCCTGCTGGAAATACTGCAGGCTAATCTAACATAATTGGAGGGAATGACAAACAGTGCCTGAAATCAACGAGATTACCAAAATTCGCCGCAAGGTCCTAACTGAAATTGCCCAGATGACTTTTGAAGGTCGTCTGCAAACCGATGCGGAAAACATCCTGCAGTCTGTCGTAACTGATGAAGGACCGCGCTATCGTTGCTGCGTTCACAAGGAACGAGCTGTATTGCAGGACCGGATCAAATCCGCGCTCAGCCAGCCGATGAACGCCACGATCCCCGAAGCGGCCTTAGCCGCACTGGACGGCAATATCGCCAATGTACCGATCATTCAGGTATTGCCTGTCGCATGCGATCAGTGCCCGCTGGATCGCTTCATCGTAACCGATGCTTGCCGCAACTGTTTGGCTCACAGTTGTATCGCCAGTTGTCCCAAAAAAGCGATTTCGGTCGTGGCCAACCGCTCTTTCATTGACAAATCCAAATGCGTGGAATGCGGTCTCTGCAAGCGCTCCTGTCCGTATGGCGCAATTATTGAAATTTCTCGCCCTTGCGAGCGCGCTTGCGAACTTGGCGCCATCACCGCCGACAAGGCCCGCAAGGCGGTAATCGATTACGACCAATGCGTCCACTGCGGCGCCTGCAAAATGGCTTGCCCCTTCGGCGCCATCTCCGACCGCTCGATGATCGTTCAAGTTATCCAGCGCATTAAGGCTAGCCGGCGGGTGTACGCCTTGTTGGCGCCTGCATTTATCGGCCAGTTCGGCGTTCAGGTCAGGCCAGGCCAAGTCCGGGCCAGCCTGCTGAAAGTCGGTTTTCACGACGTGCAGGAAGTTTCGGTCGGCGCGGATGCAGTCGCAGTCGAAGAAGCCCGAGAGTTCATCGAACGGAGCAAGACGGTCGGCGGCCTGATGACTACCTCCTGCTGCCCCGCTTTTGTCGGCATGATCGAAAAACACCTGCCAACTCTGAAAGAAAACATCTCTTCCCTAGTTTCACCGATGGTGGCGGCCGCTATGAACGTAAAGAAAAACGATCCCGAAGGGATCGTCGTATTCGTGGGACCCTGCATTGCCAAAAAAAGCGAAGCCGAACGCTATCCAGGCATTGTCGATTATGTGTTGACCTTTGAAGAACTGGCAACGTTGATTGTCGGCGCCGGTGTCAATGTGACAGAAATGGCGGCGGCGGAATTCGCCTCGACCGGTTCCAAGGACGGCAATATCTTTGCCCGGGCCGGCGGCGTGCTGCAAGCGGTTGAAAACGTGATGGCGCAATTGGCGCCTGATGTGTCGGTGGAGGCGGAACGCTGCGAAGGACTGGGTAACTGCAAAAAATGTCTGCAAGAAATCCAGGCCGGCAAACGGACTGCCAACTTCTTTGAAGGCATGGC
>JBGSKE010000593.1:0-4482 GCA_041741355.1 Negativicutes bacterium
GATGTATCTCGTGGATGTCTGCACCATTCCCAGCAATCTGGCGGGAGTCCCGGCGCTGTCGTTGCCCTGCGGCTTTGTAGAAGGACTGCCGGTCGGCATGCAGATCATCGGGCCGCATCTGTCGGAGGCCACATTGTTGCAGGTAGCCTACACGTTTGAGCAAGCCCATGATTATCACAAACAACTGGCTGCGATCCGGGAGGTGGACTGAAAATGGAGTTTGGAACAGTCATCGGACTGGAAGTTCATACGGAACTGAAAACCGCGTCCAAGATATTCTGCGGTTGCACCACCGAGTTCGGCGGCGACCAGAACACGCATGTCTGCCCGGTCTGCCTGGGTCTGCCCGGCGTGTTGCCGGTACTGAACGAAAAAGTGCTGGAGTTTGCGATCCGCACCGGACTGGCGCTGAACTGCAAAATTTCACATTACAGTAAATTTGACCGCAAGAACTACTATTACCCGGACCTGCCGAAAAACTTCCAGACCTCGCAGTATGATCTGCCAATCTGCGAAAACGGCTATCTGGATATCGAAGTGGGTGGCGAAACCAAACGAATCGGCATCACCCGGGTCCACATGGAGGAAGATGCCGGCAAACTGGTTCACTCCGGCACTATTTCCAACTCGGAATATGCGCTGGTCGACTACAACCGGACTGGCGTGCCTCTCTTGGAAATCGTATCCGAACCGGACATTCGCACGCCGGAGGAAGCCAAGGCCTATCTGGAAAAAATCAAGAGCATCCTCAGCTATATTGATGTATCCGACTGCAAGATGGAAGAAGGCAGTCTGCGCTGCGACGCCAACATTTCGCTGCGGCCGGTCGGACAGGAAAAGTTCGGTACCAAGGCCGAAATCAAAAATGTCAACTCGTTCAAGGCTGTGCAGCGGGCGCTGGAGTATGAGCAGGAGCGACAGGAAGAAGTGCTGTCCGAGGGCGGACGGATCATTCAGGAAACCCGCTCCTGGGACGATGCGCGCGGCGTAACGTTGTCGATGCGCAATAAGGAACAGGCGGAGGACTACCGCTATTTCCCCGAACCGGACCTGGTGCCGATCATCGTTGACCCGGCCTGGATCGAAGAAATCCGCGCGGGACTGCCGGAACTGCCGGATGCCCGCAAAGAGCGGATCATAAGTGCACATGGCTTGTCGGCCTACGATGCGGCAGTGATCACTGCGACCCGGCCGATGGCTGATTATTTTGACGCGCTGATCGCGGCTGGCGCCGAGGCGAAAGCGGCGGCGAACTGGCTGATGGGCGAAGTGTCGAAGCTGCTGAATGCCTGCTCGCTGGATATTCGCAGTTGTCCGGTACCGCCGGCTAACCTGGCGGAAATGATCGCCTTGATTGAAAAAGGCACCATCTCCGGCAAGATCGCTAAGACCGTGTTTGAAGCGATGTGGAACGAAGGCAAAACCGCGCCGGTGATCGTCAAAGAACAGGGATTGGTGCAGATGAGCGATGAAGGCGAGCTGGGCAGTATCGTGGAAGCGGTCATCGCCGCGAATCCGCAGTCGGTGGCAGACTTTAACGCCGGCAAGGAAAAAGCTGTCGGCTTCCTGGTCGGCCAGATCATGCGCCAGACCAAAGGCCGGGCCAATCCAGAACTAGTCAACCGCTTGCTGAAAGACAAGCTGACAGGCAAATAAAGGAGCGCAGACAGATGGCCAGCAAACGCAGGCTGCAAAATCTACAGGAAAAAGTCCGACCGGTTCAAGCCGGCCGGACTTATACTTTTCCCATTGGCGGACTGGGGCACTCGGGCGAAGGCGTAGGACGCTGTGAAGGCTTTACAGTGTTCGTGCCGCATGCGTTGCCCGGCGAAACCGTAACCGCTGAGATCACTGAGGTGAGGACCAACTTTGCCCGTGGGCGGCTGCAGCAGATAGAAACGGCCAACCCGCAGCGGGTGGCGCCGCCATGCCCGGTGTACGAGAGCTGCGGCGGCTGTCAGTTGCAGCATCTTTCCTATGCCGGTCAGCTCGCGGCCAAGCGGCAGTCGGTTCGCGATGCACTCGACCGTATCGGCAAGCTGACTACGGTGGCGGTCCAGCCGGTGCTGGGGATGGAGCAGCCCTGGCGCTACCGCAACAAGGCGCAGTTTCCAGTGGGACAGCAGGGACGGCAAGTCGTTACCGGTTGTTATGCGAGCGGCAGTCACACGATTATCCCCACAACCGAGTGCCTGATTCAGCAGGCGATGAACGACCGGTTGCTGGCGGCGGTCAGCCAGATTGCCACGGAACTCGGCGTGACGCCGTACGATGAGTCAACCGGCCAGGGCATCCTGCGCCATGTGATGGGACGGGTCGGCATTGCCACTGGCGAAGTCATGGCCGTGCTGGTTACGACGCAAAAAGATTTCCCGGGAAATAACGAACTGGTCCGGCGTTTGCAACAAGCCGTGCCGGAACTGACCTCGATCCAGCAAAATGTTAATGCCGCAAAAACCAATGTGATCCTAGGCCGCGAGACGATCGTCCGCTGGGGGGGGCCGGTGATTCAGGACCGAATCGGTCGGTTTACTTTTCAGATCTCGGCCGAATCCTTCTTCCAGGTAAACTCGCAACAGACGCAGGTTCTCTATGAACAGGCGGTGCAGGCGGCAGAGCTGGGCGGCGGCGAAACGGTGTTTGACCTGTACAGCGGAACAGGGACCATCAGCTTGTTTTTGGCGGAAAAAGCCGGCCATGTTTACGGGATCGAGTATTCCCGGGCGGCGGTGCAAGACGCGGAAAAAAATGCCCAGGCCAATAACGTGGACAATGTCAGCTTCATCGCCGGTGACGTGGCGGAGAAAATAGTTGACCTGCGCGACAAAGGGATTGCGCCGGACGTGATCGTACTGGACCCGCCGCGAGCCGGCTGTGAGGCGAGTGTCTTGCAGACGGCTGCTGCGATGGGGCCGCGCAGGATAGTATATGTATCGTGCAACCCGGCGACGCTGGCCAGGGACTTGGCGATTTTAGATGAGCTGGGCTATGCGACGCAGACGGTGCAGCCGGTGGATATGTTCCCGCAGACCTATCACGTGGAGTGCGTAGCGTTGATAGAGAAGCAGTAAGCGCAAATAATAAGGGTTCGCGAGATGGGGGCATTTTGAATAGGTTGGATTTATGTTCGCCTGAACTTAGGTTCAGGCGATTTTTTCGACTTAGGGGGGTCGAACAAATGCGTGAAAATGAACAAATGCGCGAAATTGGGAAGGAGTTCGCGGAAAAGTATGGAAGATACTACTAAAGATGTGATTATCGCTTGACAGCGTATACACAATGTTTGTATTGCAATAATAAATGAATCCAAAGTTCATTAAGAAATTGCAAAATAAATTGAGGTTTAGTCTCGAATAGACACATGTTGTATATAAACAAAATGAAAGAAGTAAAATAAGGTATCCTAACTTCATTTTCAATGCTGCTGGAGAGGGCGCAAAATAAGTATGTGAGGAGTGAAAATATGCCAAATGTTAATTTTACAGAAGAAAATATTCAATCCCTGTTTGGTCACGAGGCAGCCGAAGATGAAAAAATTGAACGATTGAAAGAATACTATTTTAAAAACAAAGTATACGCAAGAATTACTGCGGATTTGCCCTTGCGCATACTGGTTGGGCATAAAGGAATCGGGAAATCCGCATTATTCAAAATTGCTATGGAGGAAGACGGAGACAATGGCTATTTGCCAATATTAATTAAGCCCAACGATATAACAGATTTGCATTCAGATGGTAAGGATTTTTTACAGGCAATACGAACATGGAAGGATGGATTAAGTGAAATTATCAGTCGGAAAGTTTTAGTGTCTTTTGGACTTAACGAACATGGTGACATGGCAAAACTCAAAACCCAAGGGGGAAAAATCATTGTTTTTTTAACTGAGACTATAAAAAATAAAAATGTTAATCTTCAGCCTTCAAAAGAATTAGTTGTAAGCAATTTTTTGAAATCAAATAGAATAATAGTATATATCGATGATTTAGACCGAGGTTGGTTTGGCACGAAGGAAGATATTACTCGAATATCAACATTGTTAAATGCAATAAGAGATATTATTAATGAAAATAGTGGCGTATATTTCCGCGTTGCTTTGCGAAGTGATGTGTATTTCTTGGTTCGAACTTCAGATGAATCAACCGATAAAATTGAAGGGTCAGTTGTATGGTACAATTGGATAAACCACGAAATATTGGTCATGCTTATTAAACGAATAGAAACTTTTATGGGTAGGACAATTGATGAAGAAAGACTGTTAACAATGAAGCAAGTTGAATTAGCACCTTTCTTGCACTCAATTATGGAACAACGCTTTTCTGGGCTTGGGAAATGGAATGATGCTCCAATGTATCGGATTTTGATGTCGTTAATAAGAAAACGACCAAGAGATTTGGTTAAGCTTTGCTCACTAGCTGCCAGACAGGCTTTTGAAGATAATTCATCACTGATTCTTACAAAACATTTTGAAATAATCTTTGGAGA
>JBGSKE010000594.1:0-1571 GCA_041741355.1 Negativicutes bacterium
AGCAGTTTGCTGCGCAACACGGCTTCCCGTTGATGATCAAGGCGGTGATGGGTGGCGGCGGACGCGGCATGCGGGTCGTGCGTGACGCCATTTCGCTGGAGACGTTGTACGAGCAGGCGCGTTCAGAAGCCAAAGCCGCCTTTGGCAGCGCGGAAGTCTATCTGGAAAAACTGCTGGAAAATCCCCGTCACATTGAAGTGCAGATTCTCGGCGACCGGCAGGGCAATATCGTGCATCTCTACGAGCGGGACTGTTCGGTGCAGCGTCGGCATCAGAAACTGGTGGAAGTGGCGCCGGCTGCGCTGCCGCAAGCCTTGCGGCTGGATATTTGCCAGGCAGCGGTCAAGCTGATGCAAAACGTCGGCTATGTCAACGCCGGTACGGTGGAGTTTTTGGTGACGCCGGACTATCAGTTCTACTTTATTGAAGTCAATCCGCGGGTGCAGGTTGAGCACACGATTACCGAAATGGTCACAGGCATCGATATCGTACAGTCGCAGCTGTTGATCGCCGATGGCTATTCGCTGTTTAGCGAGGAGATCGGCATTACCGCCCAGGCCGACATTCGCTGCTACGGCCATGCGATTCAGTGCCGGGTGACGACCGAAGATCCGGCCAACAACTTTCAGCCGGACACGGGAAAACTGACTACCTACCGCAGCGGCGGCGGGTTTGGCCTGCGTCTGGACGGCAGCAACGCCTACGCCGGTTCGGTGATCACCCCCTATTACGACTCGCTGCTGGTCAAGGCGATGACCTGGGGACTCAGCCGCAAGGCGGCGATCGCCAAAATGCAGCGCGGCCTGGGCGAGTTCCGTATCCGCGGCGTCAAGACCAATATTCCGTTCCTGATCAATGTGGTGAGCCATGAAAAATTCCTGCAGGGAACCTACGATACCTCGTTTGTCGATTGTTCGCCGGAACTGTTCGTGTTCCCCGACCGCAAGGACCGGGCCAGCAAACTGCTGAAATATCTCGGCAATATCACCGTCAATGGCTACGAAGGGATCAGCCGGCGTGAAAAGCCGGCGTTTCAGCCGCCGCGGATGCCGCAGTTGCCGCCGGGCGAACTGCCGGACGGCACGAAGAAAATTCTCGACCAGCGCGGCGTCAGCGGCCTGATCGATTGGATCAAAGCGCAGGAAAAAGTGCTGTTGACCGATACGACGCTGCGCGACGCGCATCAGTCGCTGCTGGCGACCCGCGTGCGCACCCGTGATATGACAGAAATCATCGAACCAACGGCGCGGCTGTTGCCCAATCTGTTTTCGCTGGAAATGTGGGGCGGCGCGACCTTTGACGTGGCCTACCGGTTTTTGCATGAAGATCCCTGGGAGCGGCTGGCGGCGCTGCGGCAGCAATCGCCGAACATCTTGTTTCAGATGCTGCTGCGTTCTGCCAATGCCGTCGGTTATACCAACTATCCTGACAATGTGGTGCGGCGGTTTGTCGCCGAATCGGCCAGCGCCGGCATCGATGTGTTCCGTATTTTTGACAGCCTGAACTGGCTGGAAAGCATGCGGGTGGCGATTGACGCCGTATGCGAGTCCGGCAAGGTGGCCGAGGCGGCG
>JBGSKE010000595.1:0-6506 GCA_041741355.1 Negativicutes bacterium
TCGTCATTGCCGGTGGTCCTTGCGCAACCTTTAATCCTGAGCCACTAACCCCTTTTATCGATGTTTTTGTAATCGGTGAAGGCGAAGAAGTTATTCAGGACTTGCTGGATGTTTATCATGCCGGTGCTACCGCCAGCCTGCCGCGAGAGCAGGTGTTGCGAAATCTGGCAATGGTTTCCGGTCTGTATGTGCCCCAATTCCATCAGTCGTCGCAACCGGTTGTTCGTCGCCAAATCAAGCAATTGGACAAGTTTTGCGGGGAAACGGCGATTGTTGCAAGCAATACGGAATTTGACGGTTTGTATCTGGTGGAAGTAGCCAGAGGTTGCGGCAGGCATTGTCGCTTTTGCATGGCGGGCTATTGTTTCCGTCCGCCGCGTTCGCGTTCGCTGGCAAGCATCCGAACCGGAATTGAACATGCTAAATCACAAAATAAAAAGATTGGCCTGGTTGGCGCCGCTGTATCGGATTTTCCCGATATGGAATTGTTATGTTCGATGCTATCCAGCACCAATACAGCGACTTCGGTCGCATCGCTGCGCGCTGACTCGACTACCCAGGAATTGGTTGATTTATTGGCAAAAAGCGGTCATCGTACAATCACGCTGGCGCCCGAAGCAGGCAGCGAACGATTGCGGCAGGTGATCAATAAAGGGATCAGCGAGGCCGACTTGCTGCGTACTGTCGGCATGGCGCTGCAAGCAGGAATACCCAACGTAAAACTTTACATTATGCTGGGGTTGCCGACAGAAACCGACCAGGACATTGCGGCGATCAGTGAACTGGCGTTGCAGGTCATGCAACGAATGAAAGCCAGCGGTCGACCGGGAACGCTGACATTGAGCGTGAACCCCTTCGTGCCGAAACCGTTTACCCCTTTTCAGTGGCTACCGATGGCTGATCAGACGATTGTGGCCGAGCGATTGAAGCAATTGGAAAAGAGTCTGGGCAAGGAAAAAAAGATCCGGATTCAGTCAGAATCGCTGCGTGAGGCTTATTTGCAAGGAATGTTAGCCCGTGGCGACCAGCGCCTCGGTGAGGTAATCTTAATGGCGCACCAGCTGGGTGGAAGAAAATATTGGAAACAGGCTTTAAAACAAAGCGGAATTAATGAAACGGAATATCTGTATCGACAACGCACACAGACGGAAGTTTTCCCCTGGGACAACATTGATGTCGGAGTTAGCCGCGCCTATCTCTGGATCGAACTGGAACGAGCTTTACAGGAAAAATCTACGCCGGTATGTTTTGACGGTTGTCGCAGGTGTGGGGTTTGCAACGAATGAGGAGGCTATTTTAGATAAGCATGGCGCCGCAAATTGAATTTACAAAGCATGAGAACGGGGTGCGCTGGGCTTTCTTTTCGGCATTAAAGCAACGGGGCTTAACCCACGGCATTTCCACCCGCGTCGGCGGTATCAGCACGGGCGGCTTGGCAACCTTGAATCTCGGGGTTAAAGTTAACGATCTGGAACAAAACCTGCAGATCAATCGGCAGCGATTTTGCGAGGCAGTTGGCGTAGATGTGCAGCGCGTAGTTTCTTCCGGCCAAGTCCATGAAACTGCGGTGGCGATTGTGGATAACAGCCATGCCGGCAAGCGTATCGCCGAAACCGATGCTTTGGTGACCAATACATGCGGTTTGCCGTTGTTGCTTTTTTTTGCTGATTGCGTACCTTTATTAATTTTTGATCCGGTTCGTCAGGTGATTGGCCTTAGCCATGCCGGTTGGAAAGGAACAGTTAAGTCAATTGGTCCCAAAACCATTCAATGCATGCAGCAAAATTTTGGCACGGAACCGGCTGACTGTCTGGTGGGGATTGCCCCGTCGATCGGACCGGCAGACTACGAAGTAGACGAGCCGGTAATGGCGGAAATTCGCAAGCACTGGGACAATGAGCAATGTTTTTCGCGCCCAACACACCCCGGGCATTGGTTGCTTGATTTATGGCGCTGGAATCAGCTGCAGTTTTTAAACGCGGGCGTCAAGCCGGCAAATATCCACATTGCCGGAATATCTACCGCTAAGCAACCGGAATTGTTTTTTTCGCATCGGGCCAGTCAGGGCAGCGCGGGACGTTTCGGCGTACTGATGTCGCTTTGACAGGGCAATCGCTGCGGCGCTATAATAATAAAAATAGTCGCCATCGGAGGCCGAAATCTTGATAGCAGAGAGCGTAGCAAGCTTAAAAGCAACCATTAGCTCCAATGATGTCACGATAATCACCGTGACAAAAACGCAATCGCCAGAGCGAATCCGCCAGGCAGTCAATGCGGGGCTCAGCGTTCTCGGTGAAAACCGGGTACAGGAAGCGGCGGAAAAGGTCGACGCCTTGCGCGATCTTCCTGTTGAATGGCATTTAATCGGCCACTTGCAAACCAATAAGGTGAAACAGGCCGTTGCTCTATTTTCACTCATCCAGTCGGTTGACAGCCTGAAACTGGCGCTTGAAATCAACCGACAGGCTGCGGCGGCAAACAAAATCCAGGACATTTTGCTGCAAATCAATGTCGCCGGCGAAACAAGCAAGTTTGGGATTGCACCTGCACAAGCGGTAGGTATTGCGACAGAAATTGACGCATTGAAAAACATCAGTTTACGCGGCCTGATGACGATTGCGCCATTTTTTGATCAAGCGGAACAAACCCGGCCGATTTTTCGCCAAACCCGTGAAATATTTGAACAACTTAAGCCGAGATTAGCCCGCCCGGAACATTTTTGCCGGCTTTCGATGGGTATGACCCATGACTATATCGTTGCGTTGGCAGAAGGGTCAAATATGATTCGTATTGGGTCGGGTATTTTTGGTGAGCGGCAAACCCGCTAAGAGGAGGTACGCTTTGAAGCTTTTCGATAAAATCTGGAATGCACTAGGGTTGGTGGAATCGGACGAAGCAGAGGAACAACCGGCTAAATCGCCGGACAAATCTGTTTCACGTCAGGAACGAAAATCAGAACGGCTGGCCAAAGTCGGGGAAGAAACAAAGCCGCGCTGGAGTCCAGCCCCAGAACCCGTTACAGCATCAGTTCCGTCGCCGCCGGCTTACAAACCAAATCTGCCGGTTGTTTCGTCGGCCAATGGCAAAGCCAAACTAATCCTGACGCAGCCAAGCGGCTTTGATGATGCTCGCCAGATTGCAGAAAATGTTACGAGCGGCAAGACCGTAGTGGTCAATTTTGACCGTACAGACGCTGATACTACCAAACGGACGATCGATTTTATGAGCGGAATCACTTATGCCGTAGGCGGCACAGTGCAACGAATCTCCGCCGCGATCTTTTTGTTTGCACCATCAAGTGTCGAAATATTTACGAATGAACGCCTATACGAAGAAGAGTCTGCCTTGTTACCCTGGCGCGGACAAAAGGGGAGGGATCATTGATGCTGGCAAATAAGCGAATCGGGTTCATTGGCGGCGGCGCCATGTGTGAGGCGTTGATCGGGGGCCTGTTGGGAAAAGGACTGTTGAAGCCGGAGCAGTTGACCGTAAATGATGTTTTACCGCAAAGACTGGCGTATTTAAAAGAACGTTATGCCGTTCAGACCACAGAGACGATAACGGCTGTCGCCAGCTCGTCAGAAATCCTGTTTTTGACAGTTAAGCCGCAGGTAATGACCGCAGTTCTAGCAAATATCGGCAAAGTAGTGCCGAAAAAAACAATTGTGGTTTCTATTGCGGCCGGAATTAAAATTTCCACCATGGAAAAATACCTGCTGGGAGTGCCGGTAATCAGGGTCATGCCCAATACACCAGTCGCGGTCGGCGAGGGAATGTCGGCGGTTGCCCGCGGTACGCATGCTGATGAAAAAACGGCGCTGATGATTTCCGAGATGTTTGCGGCTGTCGGCAAATCAGTCGTGGTCGAAGAATCAATGATGGATGCTGTCACTGGCTTATCAGGCAGTGGACCGGCTTTCTTTTTTCTCATGTTGGATGCGCTTTCCGATGCCGGCGTGCGAGTCGGTTTTTCCCGCCAAAACGCTTTGTTGCTATCGGCGCAAACGATGCTTGGCGCTGCCAAAATGGTGCTGGAAACCGGCGAACACCCGGGGAAATTGAAAGATATGGTTACTTCACCCGGCGGAACGGCAATTACGGGAGTTCATATGCTGGAAACCCACTCGATACGAGCTTCGCTGATTGAAGCCGTCGTGGCCGCAACAGCGCGTTCCCGCGATATGGGCAAGGATCAATAATGATCGATCGCGATAAAATTCTCCGCTATTATCGCTCGATCGGCGACCATGAAGTCGCGTCGAGGATTATTACTGCCGCTGAAGCGGTTTTGCACAACCGTCGTTTTCAGTTGACCGAGTTTTTGGATCCGCACGCTTATTCCATTGCCGAGTCGGCAGCTGCCTACGAAGAAAACCTGGAGCTGCGGTCTAGCGGCGCTTATATCGGCGCTGAGCGTGTCCGGGTCGCTTTTGTCAATAAAGAGTTTCGTGGCGAGGTCGATTTTTCGCTGGTTGCTGTCGCAGTTGAGTGGGACGCACGCTATTATGAACTTTCGCATCGCGATGTCCTGGGCGGGCTGCTGGCGCTGGGAATCAAGCGGGGAGTTGTGGGCGATATCCTGATGTTGGCCGGCGGTTGTCAGATTATCGTCGACGTTTCGATCAGCGCGTTTCTGTTGAGTGAGCTGCAACGCATCGGTGCGGCAAATGTTAAAGTAAAAACAATCGATTTCTCGGCATTGCAGCAAAAGCCGGAAACCGTTAAGGAAATTCGCGCCACTGTCGCTTCGTTGCGTCTTGATTCTGTCGCCGCTGCCGGTTTTGGTATGTCACGCACGCAGATGAGCGAGGAAATTCAAGCGGATAAAGTGAAGGTCAATTGGAAGGATGCCAAAAACGCTGCGCAAAATGTAAAAGCGGCTGACATCATTTCCTTTCGCGGCCGGGGTCGGATTGAAGTTGTTGAAATTACCGGGCAGACAAAAAAGGGTCGGACGGGTATCTTGTTGAAAAGATACATATGAACCAACCGGTACAACGGGAAGGGGTGGACTTGTGCTGACACCATTGGATATTCAAAACAAGAAGTTCAAGAAGGAATTTCGCGGCTACGATCCTGCTGAAGTAGATCAGTTCATGGCGGAAGCGGCCAAAAGCTATGAGCGCTTGTTGCAGGAGACGATGGACCTGAAAGAGAATATTGAACGTCTGACGACAAAACTCGAACACTATCAGCACATGGAAGCCACGTTGCACAGCACGCTTGTCATCGCGCAGGAGACGGCTGAAGAGGTCAAACTGAACGCCAAACGCGAGTGCGAATTGATGATGAAGGAAATGGACATCCGCGGGCAACGGATGCTGGATGAAGCAGCCGCCAAAGTCCGCCGGATGAATGTCGAATATGAAGAGCTGCGCAAACACTCCCAGGTGTTTCGGATTCGCCAAAAGACATTGTTGGCGGCTCAATTGGAAATGCTAAAAAAAGATGAGGAAGATGACAACTGAGTTTTCCTGTTGAATTATTGCCAATCCGAGAATTACCGACGGGCATTTCGCTTGAAGTGCAAGTTCAACCCCGCGCCGGGTCGAATAAAATTCGCGGCGTGCATGATGGTCGGCTGAAAATTGCCATCGATGCGGCGCCTGTAGATGGCGAAGCTACCAAGCAATGCTTGCGCTATCTTGCTACTGTTTTGTCCATCGCCAATTCGCAGCTGCATTTAGTCTCCGGTGCGCAAAGCCGAAAAAAAATTGTCTTAATCGAAGGCTTGACGGCTGCCGATTGCCGCAAGAAACTTGAACCCTATCTTACGAACCTTTAGTTTGGTTGTTGCTGAAGTACAGATTAACCTGTCATATCATTTAATGACAGGTTTTTTGTTAGCGATCTTAACGACAGTATTCAAGGGGAGGTAACAGAATGGACAAAGTGGATGTCATTGTTATTGGCGCTGGTGTGGTTGGACTGGCAATTGCCGCCGAGGTAACGGAAAAATATCCGCAGGCATGCCTTGCTCTGTTTGACAAAGAACAGCAATTTGGTTGGCACACATCAAGTCGCAACAGTGAAGTCATTCATGCCGGGATGTATTATCCGACCAACAGCCTAAAGGCGAAAATTTGCGTCGAAGGAAAAGATTTGCTGTATGAGTTTTGCGACCAACACGCAGTTCCCTACCAACGGATCGGCAAACTGATTATCGCCCGTGAAGAGACTGAAATCCCGCATATTGAAGCGATTGCCACGCAAGGTAAACTCAACGGGCTCAATGACCTGGTGCTTTTAGACCAGCCGGCTGTCGCCAAAATGGAGCCGCACATCACTGCCGTGGCGGCAATCTATTCTCCATCGACAGGAATCATTGACAGTCATAAATTGATGGCTAAGCTCGAGCAGAAGGTGAATGCCGGCGAAAACAATTTTATTGCCTACCGGCATGAAGTCACCAATGTTTGCTATAACGGCAGCGAATACGAAGTGACCTTCCGCGGCCCGGATGGAAATACCGATCAGTTGGCCTGTACCTGGTTGATCAATGCAGC
>JBGSKE010000596.1:0-5804 GCA_041741355.1 Negativicutes bacterium
CATCGGCAGGAGCTTTGGCGGCAACTGGTGTAAAGGCGACGGCTGCTGTATCAACAGCAAAACCGGCTTTTTCTACCGATGGGTAGCCGCGCGAAATGGAGACGACTTTGTAGCCGTATTGTTTGAGCGGGACCATGGTCATGGCCGCAGTTTGACCGCTGTAGCAGTAAAGCATCAGAGTTTTGTCCATTGGCAGTTTATCGATGTTTTGTGGCACTTGGGCCAACGGAATGTTGACGGCGCCTTTGACGTGGCCTTTGGCATAGTCTTCGGCTGAGCGCAGGTCGATGACCAGGTATTTGCTCTCGTTGCCTGTCAACAGGTCTTTAGCTTTGGCAGGATCAAGCGGGAAAGTTTTACCGCTGACATCGGCGAGAACCTTTTTGTAACCGTCCCAAGCGGCGGCTTTGGTTTCAGCAACTTTATCAATGGCGGTTGCGGCGGGCGCAGCCGCAGGAGCTGCCGGTTTTGGTGCAGGAGCTGGTGACGAACCGCAACCTGCGGCAAAGACGACGACAACGAATAGGGCCACCCAGGTGATAAACTTTTTGTTCATGAAATGAAACATACTGATTCCTCCCTCATCTTTTGTGGTTTTTTTGTTAATGTTGATTATATTTGACCAATTGGCATCGGGCTGCCTGTTGCAGCGTTTGTAAAGCCAATTGATAAAAACGCTTTGATTGGTAATCTTCCGGACTTTCGGTAGAAATTGCTTCCAGTGCCTCGGCAAACGAATCCAACCAGTCAAAATGTTGGCTCAGAAACAAGTGGACCTCGTCATCCGGGCGGTTCTCCAAAAGGAAAGCCAGTAACTCAAGTAGCAGCAGAAGGTGGTCCGGCATCATCCGGTAGTCCGGCGGAATCTGCAGCTGATAATGGTTGAGCAGATACTGCGCATGCAGAGCGGGGTCGCCCATCAGATAACCGGTGCTGCCGGCGATGGGCAGGCGGGCGCTGGGATCTTCTGTCCATTTTTTATAGATCGACTCGACAGGTAAGGCCGACTGCTTGCCGATGCCAATAAAACAACGCAGATAAAACATTTTAATCGCTGCAAGCGGGGGAAGGTTTTGCTGAAATGAGTCTGCCGCGATTGGACTGGCGGAAAAACCAGCTTGCAGCGAATACTCGCTGATTTCATGATCTACTGCGCCATCATTCAGATTGTGCCAGAAGGTTTCATCAGGCGGTTGCCAAAAAGCGGACAATAATCCGAACAATTCCGCAGCAGCAAGACATTTACCGCACATAAAAAATACGTGGCTTGGTGCCCTTATGCGGCAGCAAGGTGAAAACCTGTTTTTCATCCAATAAACGACGAAGCTTGCTGTTCGGGTCGTCCAGATCGCCAAAAACACGAACCGTATTCATGCAGGTTGTTACGCAGGGCGGTTGCTCTCCTTTAGCAATGTAGTCGTCACAGAAACGACATTTTTCGACGATGCCTATTTCATTGGTTTGACGTACATCATAGGGACAGGCCATCATGCACATTTTACAGCCGATGCATTTTTGCGGATCAACATGGACGATTCCGTCGGCTGTTTTATAGGTGGCGTTAGTCGGGCAGACTTCCTGACAAGGCGGGTTGTCGCAATGCATGCACTGCACAGGATAGATTTCCTGTTTGACTTTGGGATAGTGTCCCTTTTCACGGAATTCGAGGCGATTATAAAACCGTTCCGGCGGCAACTGCCATTGCATTTGACAGGCAACGCGACAAGCTCCACAACCGGTGCATTTTGCAGCATCGATCAACATGGCGTAACTGGGCATCACACGGCCCCCTTCCGGACTTTGACGATGACTTCTTGGACCATGCAACCGCCGGACAGCGATTCGACCCTTGATGCGGCAAAGTCATTATAATTGGCTCCGCTGCCAAACCCGTAAGTCATGTTAGGTGAGAAACAACCATGGGCGGAAGGGATCCATACGCATTCGGGATACAGCATATCGGTTACTTTAATCTGCATGGATTTCTTGACGATGCGGGCGGTTTTGCCCGGATATTCAATTTTTGACTCCACCGTAACTGTATCGCCGTTTCTGATTTTTAATTTTTCGGCACGGTTACGATTCATCCATAGCCAGGTTCCTTGATAACTTTTGGTCATTTCCAGCAAATAGGGAGTGTTGTTGGTCTGAGAATGCGAATGCCAAGGCTGCTTGCCATGGATGAGCCGGAACTCGTCTTCGGCTTTAGGACTGACCAGGGGTGGAATCCAGGTCGGCACACCGAGTCGTCCATGCAACTTGAAGGCGCCGATGCTAAACTCGATCTTGCCGGTAAAAGTTCCGCAGGCTGGTTTGCCATCCTTTTCCGGGAAGCCCGGTTTGATCGGCATTGCCAGTTCAATGCACCCCTCGGATTGGAGGCGGGTTTTATCGATGCCGGAAGGCGCAAGAACTGCTGTCACTTCATCTTCAACGGTAAAGGGATACAGGTCGTCGAGGTTCATCGCTTTGGTTAGACCCTGCATAATCTCCAATAATGGTTTAGTATCATGCAGAGGCTTCACCACCGGCATTCGCATCACAATCTGCGGGAAATCGTGACTGATGTTGCCGGATACTGCTTTGGGAGCTTCCATTCGTTCCAGGTAATAATGTTCAGGCAAGATATAGTGCGCCGCAAAAAACGAAGACTCGTTCCAATCAATGGGGATCGAAACAACCAAGTCGGCCTTGGACAGATCTTTCTGATATTCCGGGTCCGGTGCGGTGCGTAGGGGATTATAGTGATAAAGGAAAACAGCTTTGATTTTTCCGCTGGCAATCAGTTCGGGCATATGCTGGGCAATACCCCGTCCAGGTTCTACCGTAGGATATTCGTTCGGCACGCCTGCTCCGTCTGCGCGGGGCCCTTTTTCCGGCTGCAACCGTTTTGGCAGTTTTATGCTGCCCAAAGTCGGTCGGGCAGAGGGCATCAAGCCACCATGCTGATAGAAATTTCCCAGCAAAGCATTGACGATGACATTGGCCTGGGCTATCTGTGTGCTGTTGATATAGTGGTTGTGCAGGCCGTGGTAACCGGGATCAAGGAAGGCGGCCGGCGCATTTTTTGCCAGTTCACGGGCAATTTCTCTGATTTTTGCGGCGGAAATATCACAGATGGCTGCGGCTTTGTCTGCAGAGAAATCACGATTGGCAGACCAGAATTCTTCAAACCCGAATACGTATTTTTGCACGAACGACTTATTGTAAAGGTTTTCACTAATCAGGGTATGGGCGATGCCGAGGAAAAAGGCCAGATCGGTACCCGGTCTGATCGGAATCCATTCGTCAGCTATTTTTGCCAGTTCACACAACCGGGGATCTACAACGACGACCTTGCGTCCTTGGGCGCGGGCTTCGGTCAGTTGTTTCATCGCGGCGGGAATGATTGCGCCGCCGTAATTGCGACCGGCGAACAACATGTACTTGCTGCGCCGGATGTCGATTGTCAGCTGGTTGGCGACCATTTTATCCCAGGCATTGGTTTTGGAGGTAAAGCAGGTGGAATAGTGAGTGATATAGTTGGCTGAACCAAGTTCATTCAGGAACATGGCCCCGTAGGTTTCTTTGCCGCCATGCGCCATCCAGGCGACTGAATTGCCGGTGTTTTTATCAATGATGGCAGCCAGTTTCTCGGCAATCTCTTTGAAAGCCTGGTCCCAGGAAATTGGCTGGAATTTTCCATCGGCGCCCCGCTTCATCGGTTGACGTACCCGGTCTTTGTTATACAAGTCAGTAGCAACGCCATGCGCGCGGGCGCATAACGTGCCATAATTTTTCATCGCAACCGGGTGTCCTTCCACTTTCCACAACCGCCCATTTTTTACATAGGCGAACATCGGGCAGCCAGTGGAGCAGCCATTGCAATAGGTAGGAATTTTGCTTACCGGCATATCAGCAATGGATGCACTGAACGCCTTCATGTCCATGAGCTGCGGGGCGGCGATTCCTACTGCGGCAGTTCCAGCCGCAACCTGTAGAAAAGTTCTCCGGCTGATTTTTCGCATCTCAAATCCTCTTTTCGGTCAAAAATGATTTTTTCTGGGTTGACATTGTTGGTTTTTATAGCAGCCGAACCGGCTGCAAAATACTGCTACCCTCAGGTGGCGGCGGTGCTGGGTCCCGGACTGAGCGGCGCATTCAGTTTGGCCGTCACTCGTTCAGGGACATCACAGGCAACCGCTTTGGCGCCGATTATGTTACTATCGCCGGTCCAGACGCTCATACCGTCACGCAGCGCCACGGTGTTGTAGCCGAGTTGGTTCAACAGGCGGGATGCCTGACTGGAAGCGTGGCCATCGTAACAGACGATGACGATTTGCTGATTGATCGGCAATTTTTTCAAACTGTCCGGCTCCAGCAGATTATTTAGTGGAATATTGATTGCGCTGGCAATATGGCCGGCCTGATAATGGGCTGTTGCCCGAATGTCCAGGACAAATGCGCTTTTGGCAGTGACTCTCGCTAGCAGGTCGTCAGCCTGAATCACCACCGGTTTTGTGGCAATGGCTTCCGCCCGTTTACGAATCAGGTCTGCTTCGCTCGTCGCCTTGACATCCAGAGTCGGCGTTTCATGCGGCGTAGTGGCAGGGACTTCCTTTACGGTGGCAAAGTTCTTCGACTCGCAGGGAAGCGGTGAACCGCCGATGACATCCCTGTTTTTGGACCAACCGGCCATACCGTGCTTCATTGCCACAGCATCATAGCCGAGCAGGGACCAGAGTGCGGCGATTTGACTGGAGGAGTGACCGGAATAGTCAACCACGATTATTTTTTTATCTCGGGGCAGAAACTCGGTTTTGACCGGACGCCAGGCATCGGCATAGGAAATATGAACCGCACCGGGAATATGATTGTTGGCGTAATGTTCATCGGCCCGAATATCAACCAGGTAATACGTTGGGTCTACAGCGACTACGACTTTTTGGAAAACTTCCTGCGGCTCGATTAACAGGGTTTTGTTTGCTTTCAGATATTTGTCCGAAACCTGTTGCAGGGCGCCAAACGGCTCATTGATTGCCGGACCTGCCGGCATTGCCGCAGCCGGCGCCTGGGCAGTTGGCGCTTTCTGTTGTCCGCAGCCTGCCAGCATGACCAATGATATACTGGCGATCAGCAAGAGTTTTGCATAACGCACTGGCTCTTCCTCCTTGAAATGTGTGAAAATATGCACAATATTAACTAATTAAATTATACGCGATTTTCAACGAATATGATCTATCATGCAAGGATGGATTTTGGGGCAGGAAAATGTCCTTTGAGGATATAATGAGTCTGTTGATTCTGTTGTATTGAAGATCATGTTTTGATACGAGGTGCATCGCTGGCTGCGCTATCAAGCCAAAATTGCAAACCGGACAAGGTGATTTCATCAACGATTTCCGTGCTAAGCAATTCGTTTTCTAGCTTTTCCAGCCCATGCAACAGACAAAAACAATCCAGCAGCAAAGCGGCGTCGTGGATGCGGTGCACTCCCGCCGGGTGCGTTGGCGGCAAGGCATGGGCGGCGTCAAAATAGGCGCGCAGGAAGGCGGCCGAGACCCAGCGGCACCAAACATCGGCGGTTTTCTTCAGTTGAGATCGGTCGGTCCCTGGCAGGATATTGGTCACATGGCTGGCGGCTAACTGATGTACACAGGAATAAAAGGACCAGAGCATGCTGGCGAGGTCCCGCAGCGGCGAGCGTTTGATGCGGCGCTCCGACAGCGGGCGGGTCGGTCGGCCCTCAAAGTCGATTACCGATAGTTCGCCCTGCTCACCGACCAATAACTGGCCGAGGTGATAATCGCCGTGTGTACGAATTC
>JBGSKE010000597.1:0-9901 GCA_041741355.1 Negativicutes bacterium
TTGGCGGCAGAGGGGATTACCGTGCTCGATCAGACGGAGCTGCTGCGCCCGTTGATGCCGGCGCCGGGCGTTCTGTCCAAGCGCGCGCCGACCACGCAGGAAGTTGCCGATATGCGGTTTGGCCTGGCAATGGCCAAACAAATTGGCGGACTAGATATCGGACAGACGGTGGTTGTCAAAAACCGCGCGATTATGGCGGTAGAAGCAATTGAAGGAACCGATGCCTGTATCCGTCGTGGCGGCCAGCTGGGGCGGGGCGGCGTTACTGTGGCAAAATCAGCCAAACCGCAGCAGGATATGCGATTTGATGTGCCGGGCATTGGCCCGGACACCATTGACTCCATGATCCAGGCAGGCGCCGTCGCTTTGGTGATTGAAGCCGGTCGAACTCTGGTCGTCGATCGGGAAAAAATGGTGGAAAAAGCCGACCAACATGGGATCAGTATCGTGGCGATGTCAGGAGATGAAGTGAACAATCATGACTAAAGTCATGATTTGCGCCGGCGAGGCATCCGGCGATCTACATGGAGCCAGTGTAGCCGACGACTTGAAAACCTTGGACCCGCAGATCGAATTGCTGGGCATGGGTGGCTCTCATATGCGCACAGCCGGTGTTGACATTGTGTATGATATTGCCGATATCGGCGTGATGGGCTTTGTCGAAATTCTGTGGAATTTGCCAAAGTTTTTTCGTCTGCGCGATTATCTGTCCAAGGTGATGGATGCACGGCGTCCGGACGTGGTATTGTTGATTGATTACGGCGGTTTCAATATGGCATTGGCCTCGGTGGCGAAAAAGAAAAATATTCCTGTAGTCTATTACATCTGCCCCAAGGCCTGGGTTTGGGGGAAGTGGCGCGCGAAAGCAATTGCCGGTTGGGTGGAAAAGGTTGCGGCGATTTTTCCGTTTGAAGCAGAAATCTATCGTGAGGCAGGCGCTTCGGTTGAGTTTGTTGGTCACCCTTTACTTGACATCGTCCATCCGTCGATGGACCGTGAAGCGGCATACCGCTATTTTGGCGCAGACCCGCAGCGCCCATTGCTGTTATTGTTGCCTGGCAGTCGTTACCAGGAAGTGGAGAGTTTGCTGGAACTGATGTTGGCATCAGCCCGCAAAGTGCAGCAGCAGATTCCCGACTGTCAGTTTTTTCTGCCAGTCGCGCCGACAATTCCGCTTGAACGGATTGAATCGGTGGTCAAAGCGTCCGGCGTGCCGGTATTCTTTACCCGCAACAGTACTTACAATCTGATGCAGATTGCCGACTGCGCGATTGCCGCATCGGGTACGGTGACTCTGGAGGCGGCGCTGATGGAATTGCCTTCGGTGATCGTTTATCGGGTGAAGACGGCGACGTACTGGCTGATTCGTATTGTCGCCAACGTTTCGCATGTTGGCTTGCCCAATATTGTCACCGGGCGGCGGATATTGCCGGAATTGATCCAGGATGAAGCGACTTCAGCCAATGTCAGTCAGGCGGCGCTTCGCCTGTTGCAGGATCCGGCGGTCCGGGAACAGGCCCGGACTGATATCAAGGAAGTTCGCGCTAAACTGGGTCAGCCGGGAGCGGTGTTGCGGGTGGCAAAAATCGTGATGGATGTAGCAGCGGGGAGAAAATTATGACATCAGCAGCCATTTACCTTCGTCTGCTTCGCTACCTCCGCCCGTATATTCCCCAGACGCTGATGGCTGTGGTGTGCATGCTGATGGCGACTTCCGCCAGCCTGTATGTGCCCTGGATCGTACGCGATGTGATTGACGGTGTACTGGTCAACAAAGATATCCTCCTGCTCAATGCCATCACGGCCGGTATCGTGGTCGTATTTGCCCTGCGGGGTTTTTTTGTCTATGGACAGACCTATCTGATGTCCTATGTCAGCCAAAAGGTCGTTATTGATCTGCGTGAGGCGCTGTTTCGTCATTTTCAGCGCTTGTCGGTCTCTTACTTTGACCGCAGCCGGACAGGCAAAGTTCTCAGTTACATGACGAATGACGTGGGGGCGCTGCAAGGCGCACTGGCGCAAAATGTCATTGAATTGTCCACCGAATCGCTGACCCTGGTGGGATCTTTGGTTGCTATGTTCTATCTGCACTGGCAATTGGCATTGTTGACGCTGATTACGGTTCCTCTGGTGGCGCAGGCAATGAAATTGTTTGGCAAAAAACTACGCAAAGCCAGTGGCACGATGCAGCAACGGGCGGCAGAGATCACCTCAGTACTCCAGGAAATGATCGTATCCATCCGATTGATCCGATTATTCGTTAGAGAGGACTACGAAACCAACCGTTTTATCCGTGAGAACGACAATAACTTTACCGCACAGATGAAAGCGGCCCAATTATCGGCCACCTTATCGCCGGTGATTGAATTTCTCGCGGCAATTGCAGTGACGGTGATCATCTGGTATGGCGGCCGCGAAGTCATCAGCGGCAACTTGACGTCGGGCTCGTTGATCGCCTTTCTTGTTTATGCGGTCAATATTTCCAACCCGGTAAAACGGCTGGGCAATGTATATGGCAACATCCAACGCGCTGTGGCGGCGGCCGAGCGCGTATTTGACGTTCTGGATACACTGCCGGAGATCGAGGATGCGCCGGATGCGATTGAATTGCCGCCAGTAAAAGGGAATGTCGGTTTTGAAAATGTCACCTTTGAGTATCGTGACGGCGAGCCGGCGCTGAAGAATTTGTCGATTGAAATCCCTTCGGGGCAAATTTTGGCGATTGTCGGACCGAGCGGCGCCGGGAAGTCGACGATAGCAAATCTGTTACCCCGGTTTTATGATCCGCAGGCAGGGATTATCCGAATTGATGGCGTCGATATTCGCAACGTTACCGTGCGTTCGCTGCGTGAGCAAATTGCCATGGTGCCGCAAGAAACCATCCTGTTTAATGCCTCAATCTATGAAAATATTCTGTACGGGCGACTGGATGCGGAGCGGGACGCTGTGATCGCTGCTGCACAGGCTGCCAATGCGCACGATTTTATCCTGCAACTGCCTGATGGCTACGAAACACAGATTGGTGAACGTGGCTGCCAGCTGTCCGGCGGACAACGCCAACGGATTGCTATTGCCCGCGCCATTCTCAAAGATCCGCGTATTCTGATCCTCGATGAAGCGACATCCGCCCTGGACGCAGAAAGCGAACGGGTGGTCCAGGATGCTCTCGATAAACTGATGATTGGCCGCACCACTTTTGTGATTGCGCATAGATTGTCGACGATTCAACGCGCCGACAAGATCCTGGTGATGGAAAAAGGCCGGATGATCGAGTGTGGACGCCATACGGACCTGCTTGATGCCGGAGGGCTTTACTGCAAGCTTTATAGCCTGCAGACCGAAGAGAGCACATAAAGGAGAATACCCGTGGATCTGCTATATAATATCCTGATGGTTATGGTGGCGGTAATCGGGCTGCCGTTTTTTGCTTTTCGTTTTATCCGGGAGCGGCGTTTTCGTGAACGTCTGCGGCACAATCTGGGTTTTTTTCCGCCGGAAACTTTGGCAAAAGTTGCCGGTCGTTCGCCGGTATGGTTTCAGGCGGCTTCCGTCGGCGAAGTGGTCGCGGCCAGTTCGATCATCAGGGAGTTCAAACGGCAGGTTCCAGAAGTCCCGGTGCTGATTTCATCCGGTACGATCAGCGGCTATGATATGGCCTACCGGATTATTCCGGAAGCTGATGCGATCATCTTTTATCCACCGGATCTGTTGTGGTTGCCTGACCGTATCGTCGGCAAGGTCCAGCCCCGGGCTTACGTGCCGGTGGAAACCGAACTGTGGCCCAACTTCATCCGGGCGGCCCGCAAGCGCGGCATTCCGGTTGTCATGGTCAATGGGCGGATCGGCGAACGCAGCGTGGAGCATTATCGTCAACTGCGCCGAATGTTCACCAAGATGCTGGATACAGTCGTACGGTTCTGCATGCAATCGACGATCGATGCCCAGTACGTCATCCAGTTGGGCGCCGACCCGCACAAAGTCATTGTGACAGGCAATACTAAATATGATCAGAATTATAGCCAGGTAACAGAAACTGAAAAAATGAGTTTCATGAGAGAATTGGGGTTTACCGGTTCGGCGCCGGTCATCATTGCCGGCAGCACGCACCGCGGCGAAGAAGAAATTCTGCTTGAAGTATTGCGGGCAGTTCGCAGTAAGTTTCCCACCGTGAAAATGTTATTGGCGCCGCGGGATATTCCGCGCAGTGAGAGTATTGCCGAGCTGATCCGCTGCCAGGGTTTTTCTGCTGAATTGCGCAGCCGGATGGCGTCTACGGCAGAAGGACAGACCGACATTAACGTGGTGGTGCTGGATACTATTGGTGAGCTTGGCCGATTCTACAGCCTGGCCGATTTGGTCTTTATCGGCGGCAGTCTTGTCTCGCATGGCGGGCACAACATTTTGGAGCCAGCTGCGCAAGGAAAGCCGATTATTGTCGGTCCGCACATGTTTAACTTCAAGTCTACCTATGCTTTGTTTTCGTCGCGCGGCGCTTGCGCTACCGTATTGGACGGCCAGGAACTTGCGTTGAAAATGATTGAACTGCTGACGGACCGAGCCGGCGCTGACAAAATGGGGCGGGAAGCGGCAGCGATTGTTGCCGAAAATCAGGGTGCGGCGATCAGAACTGTGGAGCATCTGAAACAGATTTTGACGAACCCGGGGGCAATGACATGAATGTAGTTTGTATTATCCCAGCCCGCTATGCATCGACCCGTTTGCCGGGAAAACCACTGCTGGATATCGCCGGCAAGCCGATGATTCAGCATGTGGTGGAACAAGTTCGTCAGGCGCAGTGTCCGAGCCGCATTATTGTCGCTACCGATGACGAACGGATTGTTGCGGCGGTGCAGGCTTTCGGCGGTGAAGTGCGGCTGACGGCTGCCGATCACCCGACCGGCACCGACCGATTGGCTGAGGTGGCGGCGGTGTTGCCGCAAGCAGAGCTGATCATCAATGTACAAGGCGATGAACCGCTGATTCCCCCGCAGGCGATCGATGCTCTGGCCGATGCATTTTCTGGCCAACCGGATTTGCAGATGGCCACCCTGATGACTCCTTTGCCGGAAGAAGAATTTGACAATCCGGCAGCTGTAAAAGTCGTCCCTTCGTTGGATGGTCACGCACTATATTTTTCCCGCGCACTGATTCCTTACCGGCGCAACCCCGGACCGCATTGCCGCTATTTCAAACATATTGGTGTGTATGCGTACCGCCGCGATTTTCTGCTTCAGTTTGCCAAGCTCGCCCCGACCCCTCTCGAACTGACCGAATCGCTCGAACAATTGCGGGCACTGGAATACGGCTACCGCATTCGGCTAATTGAAACTGCTTTTCGCTCGGTTGGCGTCGACACGCCGGAAGACTTGGAGAGGGTACGGCAATTATTTTTTACACAGCAGGAGGCAACCCGATGACAAGCAAAGTGAAAATCGGTAATGTGACAATAGGCGGCGGTGAGCCGCTGGTGTTGATTGCCGGACCATGTGTTATTGAAGGGGCGGAACGTACGCTAAAGATCGGACGGGCCATCCGCGATATTGCGGTCCGTTTGGGCATCCCTTATATTTTTAAAGCCTCGTTTGACAAAGCAAATCGCTCTTCGTTCAGTGCTTTTCGTGGCCCCGGCTTGATTGACGGACTGAAGATATTGGCCGACATAAAGCGGGAACTGGCTGTGCCGGTACTCAGCGACATCCATGAAACAGCGCAGGTCGCGCCGGCTGCTGCCATACTGGATGTATTGCAGATTCCGGCCTTTCTTTGCCGCCAGACCGATTTGTTGCATGCTGCCGCAGTTAGCGGGGTACCGGTCAATGTGAAGAAGGGACAGTTTTTATCGCCGGTTGAAATGAAAAATGTTGTCAGCAAGTTGGAAGAATCAGGCTGCCGCTCTATTTTACTGACCGAACGCGGTTCCAGTTTCGGCTACAACAACTTGGTCGTTGATATGCGTTCATTGGCTATTCTGCGTTCGCTGGGCTATCCGGTAGTATTTGATGCGACCCACAGTGTGCAGCTGCCAGGGGGCAGCGGTGATCGTTCCGCCGGCCAGCGCGAGTTTGTTCCTGTATTGGCGCGGGCGGCAGCTGCCGTTGGTATTGACGCTTTGTTTCTGGAAGTCCACGACCAACCCGCAGAGGCGTTGTCGGACGGACCGAATATGGTCCCGCTGTCTGAGCTGGAAGCGCTGTTGACGCAGGTTTTGGCAGTGGACCGGAGTGTGCGGGGGTGTTTTCATGCACAGTGATCAGGCGCGTCAGTGTCTATTGTTGGAAGCCAAAGCGGTCGAGTCCTTGGTTGGTCGGCTAAGCGGCGACTTTGACAAAGCGATTGAAATGATTCTGGCTTGCCGGGGGCGGGTTGTTGTTACCGGTATCGGTAAATCCGGCCTGATTGGCCGCAAAGTGTCGGCGACGCTCGCCAGCACAGGCACACCGTCTTTTTTTCTGCATCCATCGGAAGGCTTGCATGGCGATGTCGGGATGGTCACTGGCGAAGATATCGTGCTGGCCTTTTCCAATAGCGGTGAAACTGCTGAACTGTTGGGACTGTTGCCGGCGCTTAAACGGATTGGCGCCCGGATTATCGCTATGTGCGGACGAAATGACGGAACACTGGTTCGCAATGCAGACTTGTTTTTGGATGTGGGCGTCGAACGGGAAGCCTGCCCGCTGGGATTAACGCCAACTGCCAGTACTACCGCGGCATTGGCGATGGGCGATGCCATGGCAATGGCACTACTATCAGCCCGTAAATTCAGCGCCGAAGATTTTGCCGTATTTCATCCAGGCGGCGCCCTGGGACAAAGATTACTGACTGTCGCCGACTACATGCATAAGGACGACGATAACCCGGCCATTATTGTCGGCAAAACGGTCAGAGACGCCTTATTTGTCATTACCGCCAAAGGGTTTGGTGCGACGGCGGTCGTGTCAGCGGACGGAATCCTGCAGGGGTTGATTACCGATGGCGATATCCGGCGCGGTTTTAGCAAAGGCAATGAATTTCTCGACCTGCAAGTGGAAGAGTTTATGACCCTGACGCCGAAAACAATCGGCCCCATGGAACTGGCCGCAACAGCGCTGCACCTGATGGAAACCAACCAACCGTGCCCGATCACCGTATTGCCGGTTGTTGATTTCGAGCGGCGGTCAATCGGGATGTTGCATCTTACTGACCTACTTCGGCGTGGTATGGTATAATATGCACTGGCAGTACTATTGCTTAAAAATCTTCAGTAGCCTGTTGTGTCGTTTACCATATCCACTCGTGCTTTGGCTGGGATCGGGAATCGGTTTTTTGCACTGGTCGTTGGGGCGCAGTCAGCGCCGCCGGGCCATCGCGCAATTACAGGAGAGGCTGGGCGTATCGCCAACAGAAGCGGCGGCGATTGCCAGACGAATGTTTGGCAATATCGGCCGGACGTTGCTGGAAGTGCTGTATATTCCTGCATTGACGCCAGAAAAGTTGCAGCGCTGGGTAACGATTGAAAACCTCCACTACATGACTGAGGCGCTGTCGCATGGTCGCGGGGTAGTGATTCTGACCGCACATTTTGGCAACTGGGAATGGATGGCGGCCCGCCTGGTTCAGGCGCAGCTGCCTCTGGCTGCGATTGCCGAAACCCAACCGGGACCAGGCGTGGACCGGTTGTTGAATGAGTACCGTGAAATGGTCGGGTTAGCGCCATACGCCAGGGGCAATGCCCTGGTGGCGGCGATGAAGGCCTTGAAAAAAGGAAATGTGCTGGGGTTTTTAGCCGATCAGGATGCTAAAGCAAACGGCGTCTTCGTAGATTTCTTCGGACGTCCGGCATCTACGCCCCAAGGCCCGGCAGTATTTTCCCTACGCTGTGGCGCGCCGGTGATACCCGCTTTTATTGTGCGACAGCCGAAAAAAGGTCATCGCATTTTATTGTCCCCGCCGATCTATGGCGACAACGATGGTGACCCCGCTGCTGCAATCAGCCGGCTCACCGAGCAGATGACCCGAGTGATGGAGGATCGGATCCGGCGTCACCCCGACCACTGGTGGTGGTTTCAACGACGCTGGATAACGGACCCGAGGACAGGTGAAACAGTTGAAAATTAATCCTAAGATCTGGTTATACGGACTGATTATTGCCGCGATTATCGCCGGTGGTCTCTATTATTTTCTGCGCGAAGAGTCGTTAGAAGATATCCGGCAGGAAAACGTAGTCACCCGCATGGCATTCTCGGGGTCGAAACTGACTGAGGATCAGGATGGAAAACGAATATGGGAACTGACCGCCCGGGTGATGGAAGTCGATCCCAAAACCCGCTGGGTTTATATGACCGACCTAACCGGCGTTGTTTTCCGTACGGACGGTAGCCGGATTGACATTACAGCAAAAAATGCCATTGTTGATCCACAGACACGCAACCTTGAATTGTCTGGCTCGATCAACATGAAAGCAAGCGATGGTCCGACGTTTACAGCGGACAAAGGGCGGTACGTGGCCAAAGACCGCAAAATTTTCGCTTCCGGCTCGATCCGGGCGACCAAGGATGACTATGTCCTGACCGCCAACGAACTGGAGACCGATGATAAATTTGATACGATTGTGGTCAAAGGCAATGCCCGCATCGTCAAAGGAGGCCCGACGCAATGAAACAAAACGGCAAAACCAATGCGCTCTGGTACAAAATTATTGCGATAACCGGTTGCGCCATGTTATTGGCAACCGGATTGCAGGCGGCACCGACAAAAGAATCCGTTCCCACCCAACTCGATGGCGATGTGATCACTTACATTTCCAAGACTGGCGTGATGACAGCCCAGGGCGGCGTGAAGATGACACAGGGGGCGGCAGTTCTGACCGGCGATGCCGGCGAATACAATACCAAAACCAAAGAAGCGGTGGTCACTGGCAACGTGAAAGTTGTCAAGGACGGTAGTACGCTAACAGCAGCTGAAGTGCGTTCCTATGATGATATGCAGCGACTGCTCGCAACCGGCAATGCATTGTTGGTTCACAAAGATGGAACGGCGGCTGGTCCCCGCATGGAATATTTCCCTGACAAACAATATGCTAAAATCACTGGCGGATCGCGCTTGACCAATAAGGATGCAGTAGTGACTTCCGCGGTGGCGGAGGCTTTCTTTAAAGAAGACCGGGCGACGGCCGACGGCAATGTGCATATCGTCAGTGAAGTGCGTAAACTGGATGCCGTATCGGATCATGCCATTTATTACGGCATCAATGGCAAAAACGGCAAAGCCGACTTGATCGGTAATGTGCGGGCAGTGCAGGATGGCAATGTGTTGACCGGAAATCATGTGGTCCTGTATCTGGATGATAGCGCTGCCGATGCGGATGGCAGGTCCAAACTAATCATTAAGCCGAAGCAAACGGCGCCTGTGACGAAGGAACAGCGTTAATGTATATTGAAACCAATCAGCTGAAGAAAGCCTACAAAGGGCGCGAGGTCGTCAAAGGGATCAGTGTGCGCGTCAACCGGGGGTCGGTGGTCGGCTTGCTCGGTCCCAATGGCGCCGGCAAGACAACCACTTTCTACATGATCGTGGGCCTGGTAAGTCCAGATAGCGGCGACGTGAAAATTGACGGCATGGATGTGACGCATATGCCGATGTATCGCCGTTCAGGCTTTGGCATCGGTTATCTGCCACAGGAACCATCGGTGTTCCGCAAACTGACGGTCGAAGATAATTTGTTGGCGATGCTGGAGACGACTGAACTGACCCGGACCGAGCGGCGTGAAAAAACAGAGAGTCTGTTGGAAGAATTTCGCATCACTCACGTGCGAAAACGCAAAGGAATTGAACTTTCCGGCGGCGAGCGCAGGCGGGTGGAAATCGCCCGCGCCTTGGTCACAGATCCTAATTTTTTACTACTAGATGAGCCATTTACCGGGAT
>JBGSKE010000598.1:0-8463 GCA_041741355.1 Negativicutes bacterium
AGCGGATTGAGCAGCGCCAGGTTTTTGTCGACCTGGGCAAAGCCGAAGCTGTATTGCCGCCAACCGAACAGATCAGCGGCGAGCCGTATCGTTATGGCGAGCGGATCAAGGCTTATATTGTCGAAGTCAAAAAGTTGCCCAAAGGACCGCAGATTATGCTATCGCGGACGCACCCCGGTTTGCTGCGACGCTTGTTTGAACTGGAAGTGCCGGAAATTCATGATGGAATTGTAGAAATCAAGTCAGTGGCTCGCGAGCCGGGCCTGCGTTCTAAAATTGCCGTTCACTCCGCCGATGAAAATGTGGACCCGGTTGGTTCATGCGTCGGTCATAAAGGCTTGCGCGTTCAAATGATCGTCAATGAGTTGCGCGGTGAAAAAATTGATGTTGTTCGTTGGAGTGAAAACCCTGACGAGTACATTGCCAATGCACTGAGTCCGGCCAAAGTAATTGCCGTTGAAGTGTTTGAAGCAGATAAGTCATCTCGGGTTATCGTCCCCGATTATCAATTGTCCCTGGCAATTGGCCGCGAAGGGCAAAATGCCCGGCTGGCTGCTAAACTGACCGGTTGGAAGATTGATATCAAGAGCGAAACACAGGCGCTGATGATGCAAGGCGAGGCAGATGAGTCATGATCAAGCCCAAGAAGACTCCCCAACGGTTGTGTAGCGGTTGTCAGGCTTTTCACGACAAAAAAGCGATGACGCGAGTTGTACGCAAGCCGGATGGCGAAGTCGCGCTTGACCCAACGGGAAAAGCGGCTGGTCGCGGCGGTTATGTGTGCAAGTCTGCTGACTGCATCAAACGCGCCAAAACGGGAAAAGGGCTTGACAGAGCCTTGAAAACGGCAGTGCCTTCGAGTATATATGAACTTTTATTAACGCAGATTGAACCGTCATGACGGAAGAAAAGGTGCTGGGTTTGCTGGGACTGGCGCATCGGGCCGGAGCGGTGGCTTCGGGGGCGATGCAGACGGAAAAGGCGTTGCTGTCTGGACGCTGTCAATTGTTATTGGTTGCGCTCGATGCGGCGCAGGAAACCCAAAAACGCCTGAATGCTATTACAATGCGAACCGAGACCCCTACGCTCGGCGCGTTGACGAAGTTGCAAATGGGAACCGCTGTCGGGAAAAGTCCCAAGGCTGCTCTCGCCGTTACCGATAAGGGATTTGCTGAGGCTATCAAGCGGATGCTCGCAAATTAACTCGGTTGACGGAGAACGTATTGGAGGCGATGTAATGTCCAAATATCGTGTATATGAACTAGCCAAAGAATTTACTACGACAAGCAAATTGATTCTGGATATTTTAGCCCGCAATGACATGCCGGCGAAAAACCATATGGCGAGTATTGAGGAAGAAGCTTATCAGGTTTTGGTTCGAACTTTTGCGCCCAAACCGGATACAGCCGAAGAAATCCGCGAGCGGCAACGAAAAAAAGCAGCGGCTGCGATGCCCGCGCCTAAAGTGGAAGCGCCCAAGGCGCCGCCAGCGCCGCCGAAAGTATTCTACGGCGGCGGCATGCAGCCCAGAACCCCAGTGAAACCTCGCTATGAGCAGAACTCGGCCCCGCAGGCGGCGCGACCGATCGATACCCGGCCCAAACCGGTTGCTGCGCCAATGCAGCAGCCTGCCGCACCAGCGAAACCGACGGAAATAGTTGCCGAGACACCGGTGTCCGCGGTGAAGCCGCCTGTTGCAAAGCCCATTGTGCAGCAACCGGCGCCGCCTGTCGTCGCCAAGCCGATAGCGTTAGAGAATCAGCCGCCGGCTACTGCTGCGACTGTTGTTCCGTCATCTGTCGCAACTCCAGCAAAGCCTGCCGTGACACCGGCAGCACCGACGCCCCATTACCCGTTCAAGGCGGCGCCGCCGTTTAATCCGAACAATGTAATTCGCCAACCGGCGCCGGCATTTGTGCCGCGGTCGTTTGAAAATCGTCCGGCTCAGACTGCAACAGCCGGAAGGAGCGGTACAGGAACCACTCAACCCGCAGGAACGGAACAGCAACGTCCGGCGTTTACACGACCGGCTGCTCCAGGACAGGGCAGACCTGCCCCAGGCGGCAGGCCAATGACGGGTACGAATGCGACTCCGGGCGCTGCTTCGGCAAAACCGGGGCCTGGGCAAAAGAATGACCGGAGACAAGGCAGCGGCAAACCGTCGCCGGCCGGAAACCGACCTGGATTCAATAAGCCGCCGATGCAAGGTCAACAGCGAGGGTCAGCCGGGCGGCGTTCATCAAGTTCTGCGCCGGCAGCCGTTAAGCAAGAGCCGATTAGGCCGACCCATATCAAAGTGGGCGAGTCTCTGTCGGTAAAAGAACTGGCGATCAAGCTCGGTCGCGAAGTCAATGAAGTCATCAAAAAACTGATGATGATGGGCGTTATGGCCACGATTAATCAAGAGGTAGATTTTGACACCGCCAGTTTGATTGCTGCCGAATTCAGCGTTACCGTGGAAGAGCTGCCGCCAGAAGTCGACCCGACCGTGATTCCGGAAATCGAAGACGCCCCGGAGACGCTGGTCCATCGATCGCCGGTTGTTACCGTCATGGGACACGTTGATCATGGCAAGACTTCTTTGCTTGATGCGATTCGCCAGACGCACGTGACTTCCCAGGAAGCCGGCGGGATTACCCAACATATCGGTGCGTATCAAGTAGTTCAGCAAGGCAAGAAGATCGTATTTCTGGATACACCAGGCCATGAAGCTTTCACTTCGATGCGGGCCCGTGGCGCCCAAGTCACCGATATTGCCGTGCTGGTCGTTGCTGCCGATGACGGTGTCATGCCGCAAACGATTGAAGCGCTGAACCATGCCAAAGCCGCCAAGGTACCCATTATTGTGGCGATTAATAAAATGGACAAGCCTGATGCCAATCCCGACCGGATTCAGCAGCAATTGACCGAGTACGGTCTGGTTGCCGAAGCTTGGGGCGGCGATACGATTATGGTTCCGGTGTCGGCGATAAAACGTACAGGTATCGGCGATCTGCTGGAAATGATCCTGCTGGTTGCCGAAGTGCAGGATTTAAAAGCCAATCCGAATCGTCCGGCGCTTGGTACGATCGTCGAGGCAGAACTTGATAAAGGCAAGGGACCGGTAGCGACTGTGCTGGTTCAGAACGGTACGCTGCGGGTGGGCGACACGATTATCGCCGGTACTGCCTTTGGCAAGGTTCGCGCCATGACCAATGATCGCGGCGAAAAAGTAAAAAAAGCCGGCCCTTCGACACCGGTGGAAGTGATTGGTTTGTCCGACGTTCCGCAAGCAGGCGATATTTTGGCTGCGGTAGACGAAAAAACGGCCCGTTCGATTACCGAAAAACGATTGGCAAAGAATAAAACAGACGCAATTTCCCAGTCGCAAAAAGTCACGCTGGAAGATTTGTTCCAACAGATCCAGGCTGGTGAAATCAAGGACCTCAACTTAGTCGTCAAGGCTGATGTGCAAGGCTCTATTGAAGCATTGCGTCAGGCGCTTGAGGCGTTGAAAAACAAAGAGGTCCGGGTTATGGTGGTCCATAGCGGCGTCGGTGCGATCAATGAATCCGACGTTATGTTGGCCTCGGCCGCCAATGCCCTGATTATTGGCTTCAATGTCCGCCCGGACACCAATGCCCGTAAAGCGGCCGAAGCTGAAAAAGTTGATATCAAGATGTACCGGGTTATTTATGACGCGATCAATGATGTGGAAGCGGCGATGACCGGCATGCTGGCGCCAGAGTTTCGCGAAGTTATCCTTGGTCGGGTGGAAATCCGCCAGGTGTTCAACATACCCAAAGGGGTGGTGGCCGGTTCCTATGTGTTGGAAGGAAAAATCACCAGCACTTCGCAGATTCGCCTGTTGCGGAACGGAGTTGTCGTATTTGAAGGCAAGCTCGATTCGCTGCGTCGCTTTAAAGACGACGTCAAGGAAGTTGCCGCCGGCTACGAATGCGGCATTACGCTGGAAAAATACCGTGATATCAAAGAAGGCGACATTGTGGAAGCCTTTGTAATGGAGCAGATTCCCCGCTGATAAACCAAGGGGAAAAGAGAGGTGAACCGATATGGGACAACAGCGTATTGAAAAAATACAGGAATTCATTCAGCAAGAGCTGAGCAAAATCATCCTGAACGGCTTGAAAGATCCGCGAGTTGGTTTTGTTACGGTGACCGGCGTTGAAGTGACCGGTGACCTTCGCTCGGCGAAAGTATATGTCAGCCTGATGGGCTCTGAGCAACAAAAAAAAGAGACCTGGGACGGCTTACAACATTCTCTTGGCTTTTTACGCACCGAGGTCGGCCGTCGGCTTGGTATCCGCCACACGCCGGAATTGTCGCTGCATCGCGACAATTCGTTGGATAATAGCGACCATATTCAAAAGTTACTGCTCGGATTGCAAACACCAGAAAGGAAGATGTAAACATGCGGGGGACGTCCAGCGATGCGCTGCGCGAACTGGCCCGGGCCCGTTCGGTAGTATTGACCACTCACATTAATCCCGACGGTGATGCGCTGGGATCGATGATTGCCCTGTATTTATTCCTGCAACGCCGCGGGGTGCAGGTCCAAATGTGGCTGGACGATAGTCTGCCTGTTATGTATTCTTTCTTGCCGCACCTGGATAAAATCGTGCGCCCGCCATCGTCGCCGCAACAAGTGGATTTATTTGTTGTGCTGGATGCGGGCGATGCCAGCCGTACCGGCAGTGCGGGAAATAGCTACCGGGGGCGCAGCCTGAATATTGACCACCATCTGTCCAACTCGGATTTTGCAGATCTGACTGTCGTCGATGAGAGCGTAGCGGCAACCGGAATTATTATTCTGCGCATGCTCGAGGAAGCAGACGGTGTTGTCAGCAAAGAAATGGCAACTTGCCTTTATACAGCGATTGCTACTGACTGTGGTTTCTTCCGTTATGCCAACACGGATGCGCAGACTCTTTATGCGGCAGCGCGGCTGGTCGGCTACGGAGCGGAACCGCATACGATTTCCGAACAGCTGCAGACGATGCCGCTGTCGAAAATCACAGCCTTGTCCCAAGTGCTCGACACGCTGGAGATTTCTAGCTGCGGACGAGTGGCGTCCGTTATGGTTCCGGCGGGCGTGGCTTCGACGGACGTGGAAGATACGGAAGGGTTTATCGATTATCCCCGTAACATTGCCGGCGTTGAAGTGGCGATCATGTTCAAGCCGTCGGCAGAAAAAGAGACCGTCAAAATCAGCTTTCGGTCCCGGCGCCTGAATGTCAGCGATCTGGCTAGGTCGCTCGGCGGCGGCGGGCATGCCAGGGCAGCCGGCTGCACGTTGAAAGGATCAATTCATGAAGTGAAGCCCCGCGTGCTGACGCGCGTACTGGAAGCTTTGAGGGAAGCCGGATTATGATTGGTGCGGTGCTGAATTTTTTGAAACCGCCGGGGATGACCTCCCATGATGCGGTTTCTTTTGTGCGTCGCATTTACCGGCAAAAACAGGTCGGACACAGTGGCACGTTAGACCCTGCAGCGGCGGGAATCCTGCCAATATATCTGGGTTTTGCCACGCGCCTGGTTGAATACGGCGATCAATTTGACAAGACGTATCGCGCTGAAGTTTTGCTCGGTATTAAAACCGATACTGGCGATGATACGGGAACAGTTTTGCAGCAATCCTCTGTTGTTTTGCCGGCGCTCCAGCAGATTCAGCAAGTCGTTGACTCGTTTCAGGGCGGTTATGAGCAGATTCCACCCATGTATTCGGCAATCAAAATTGGTGGCCGCAAACTGTATGAATTGGCTAGGGCCGATACAGAAGTCGAACGACAGCCCCGGCGCATTGAAATACCTTCGATTAAGCTATTGGCTGTGCATGGCTGTCGCCTGACGATAGAAGCGACCTGCTCCAAGGGAACCTATATCCGGACGTTGTGCGAAGACATCGGGGATCGGCTGGGAATGCCGGCGACGATGTCCCTATTGTTGCGGACACGGGTTGGTCCGTTTGCGGTCAACCAGTCGGTTTCATTGGAAGAAGTTGCCGCTAACCCCGGACATGTATTGATGCCGGCGGAGTTTGCCGTTTCTCACTTGCCAACCTGCAATCTGGACGAAGCTGAAACTGCACATTTACGCCAGGGCAGGCCAATCGGACCCGATTTATCGCTAACGACTGAGGTTGGCGAGGGGATTGTCAGGCTATACGATTCAAACCAGGCTTTTTTTGGCATGGGTCGGATTGATGTAGCAACCGGATTGTTGAAACCAGTAAAAATTTTTTCAGGTGGAATGGATGAACAATGCTGATTATCACTAGCCTGGACCAATTGCACTGCCAATTTGATAATGTTGCCATGGCCCTGGGGACTTTTGACGGGGTGCATCTGGCCCATCAATTCGTTATCGGCCGCGCCGTAGAATGGAGCAAGGTTCATTCCGGCGCCAGTATGGTGTTTACGTTTGCCAATCATCCGCTGTCGGTAATCCATCCGCAGCGCGTGCCGCCACAACTGCAGACTCTGGCCGGCAAAACGGCGCAAATCAAAAAACAGGGGGTTACGGTCCTGGTTCGCATCCCCTTTACCAAAGACCTATTGCATTTGCCGCCGGCTGATTTTGTTCACTTATTGGCAACAAAGATCAGGCCGAAGCATATTGTGGTGGGCCCCAATTATTCTTTTGGCGATAAAGGCGCCGGCAACCCTGCCATGTTGACCGGACTTTGCGAGCGCTACGGCATTGGCACGGAAATCTGTCCGGAAATCCATGAACAGGGTGTAATGGTCAGCAGTACGGTGATTCGTGGTTTGCTGGCGGCCGGCGAAGTCGACTCCGCCGCCAAATTGCTGGGGCGGTCGTTTGAACTGAATGGCCGCGTCGTTCATGGGGATCACCGCGGTCGGACGCTTGGATTTCCGACGGCAAACCTGCAACCGGAGCCGCACATTCTCATACCGGGAAAAGGGGTTTACGCCGTTACGGTGAAAGTTGGCGCCCGCTATTACAATGGGCTTTGCAACGTCGGCAATAATCCGACCTTTATGCAAGGACAGCTGCGAGTCGAGACGCATATTCTTGATTTTGACCGGGAAATATATGGCAGGCCGATAACTGTGCTATTCATCGGACGGCTGCGCTCGGAGAAAACGTTTGCTTCGGCTCAAGAGCTGATTGTCCAGATGAATCTTGACAAACAACAGGCGCGGGAACAATATTTTGCCTGAGAATCCGGCCGGACCGAGTGAACTTTTGCTTTACATCGCAGGACCATTCTGATAGAATACATTTTGCAATCATTGCCGTCTCCTTGGCTAGGATGATCGACCCTCCGGCGTTCTTCTTGGCTAATGGAAAGTGAGCAAATTTGAGGAGGAAAACATGATTACTTCAGAGAAAAAACAGGAACTGATTCTGATCCATCGTCGCCATGAAGGGGACACCGGATCGCCGGAAGTTCAAATCGCGATTCTTACTGATCGCATCATCGAATTGACCGCACACCTCAAGGAGCACAAAAAAGACCATCACTCCCGTCGCGGTTTGTTGAAAATGGTCGGCAACCGTCGCAGCCTGCTCAACTATCTCAAGGCTTCTGACCTTGAGCGCTATCGGGCCATTCTGGTTAAATTGAATCTGCGTAAATAATTATCGACTCAAAAGCGGGGCAACCCGCTTTTATTTATGCCTTGATAGCGAAATAACATTTTCTTTTGCTGATGAATAGGATATAATTTGTAGCGTGAATGAACAGAAGGAAGAATGAGGAGGAAAAGGTGCATGCAGACTTTTCAATTTGAGCTGGGCGGCCGTCAGTTGGTCGTTGAAACCGGCAAGTACGCGAAACAAGCCAATGGAGCGGTATTGATCCGTTATGGGGAAACGGCGCTGGTTGTTGCGGCGACTGCTTCGGCAGGACCGCGTGAAGGAATCGACTTTTTTCCGTTGACTGTGGATTATGAAGAGCGGATGTATTCTGTTGGCAAAATTCCCGGTGGATTTATCAAGAGGGAAGGCAGGCCGACAGAAACTGCGATATTGAGCGCCCGGATGATTGACCGGCCGATTCGTCCCCTGTTTGCCGATGGATTCCGCAACGATGTCCATATTGTGGCGACGGTGGTCTCGGTGGACCAGGACAACACCCCGGATGTCATTGCGATGGTTGGCGCTTCCTGCGCGCTGTCGATTTCCGATATCCCCTTCAATGGCCCGATTGCCGGCGTACGGATCGGTTATATCAATAATGAATATATGGTGAACCCCACCGTAAAACAAATGGAAGAAAGCCAACTCGATCTGATTGTCGCCGGAACCAAAGACGCAGTCCTGATGGTCGAAGCCGGCGCTAACGAGCTGTCCGAGCAGGTGATTCAGGAAGCGATTCTCTATGGTCATGCGATCATCAAGGATATCATCGCTTTCCAAAATACCATCGTAGCGGCGGTTGGCCTGCCAAAACGTGAAATCAAAATGTATGCACCACCAGCTGATCTGGACGAAACC
>JBGSKE010000599.1:0-5083 GCA_041741355.1 Negativicutes bacterium
CGTCAACCGGGTGCTGATGCTGATCCTGATGCCGGTGATGGGCATCAGTCAGGGAGCGCAGCCGATCATCGGCTACAATTTCGGCGCAGGCAACTTTCGCCGGGTGATCGAGGTGGTCAAGCTGGCCGCGATGGCCGCTACCGGCTTTTGTTTGCTCGGATTCGCCGGCGTCCAGATTTTCGCCGAGCAGATTGTGCGTTTATTTAACGGCCACGCTGAATTGGTACAACTGGGGGCGGACGGCTTGCGATTTTATCTGCTGTTATTGCCGATCATCGGGTTTCAACTGATTGGCGCCAATTATTATCAGGCAGTTGGCAAAGCCGGTTATGCAATTGTCTTTAATCTGCTGCGGCAGATTATCCTGTTAATTCCGTTGGTCTATCTGCTGCCGCATTTCTTCGGTCTGAACGGCATCTGGCTGGCCGGACCGCTGTCCGACCTGGGCGCCTCTGTTGTGACCGGTTGGTTCATGCTGCGTGAAATGAAAGCGCTGGCAAGACGCAGTAAAAGGGTTCACGACAACCTGCCGCAAACCCTTTAACCATAAACTATTCAGACCTGCTCTCCGCCTGAAATCAGGCGGTTTATTTTTGCATCGGGGTCATTTTGTAGCGGTACACTTCGGAAATTTCCCGTGTGTAACCGGGATACAGACCCTTGCCCATACCCAGAACGATGCGGGCGCCGCGATTGAATAGCACCAGCAGTTCATCCGTCTTCGGGTCGATGGTCAGTCCTTCGATTTCGCCCTGTTTCTTCACTTGCGTGAATGCTTTTTCCAGCACAACACTGGCATAGGATTTATCGGTCACATTTACCCGATAGAGATGATCCGGCTCTTCCAAATCGGCAGTCCCGTCGTCAGCCGTAAGGTACAAAGCGCCTTTCCAGTAGAACACGCCCTGAACCCACTGAGGCACCGGTTGCAGATGGATTTTGCGCAGATAGGCGCCAGTGTCCAAACTATATTCGTAGAGATAACGGCCGCTTTCTTCACCAACCCAGGAGCACATCCACACGGTCCGTTTGTCGCGGTCCACCGTGATGCCGGATACTTCCTCCTGTCCGCTGGACGGCTCGAACCGGAACGTTCTCTTCAATTTCAAGGTTGCCGCATCGTGAATCGCAATCTGGATGTCTTTGCCTACGCCATCCATGAAGTTTTCCGCGCTGACAAAAATCTCTCCGTTGAACACATCAATATCGCCGATATGATTCGACGGAATTGCGTAACCTTCGAACGGATTCTCATTGGCAAGCAGCAGTTTGCCTGTCTTGTCGTACTTGTACAGCGCTTTGCTGCCACTCACATAGTAAAATTCGCCATCGGTGGCGATCCCTTGCCGGCCTTTTACTTCAAACGAACCGATCAGGGTGTAGTTGTAGTTGGGCAGCATTTCCGACGGCTTCGGGGCCCCTTTGGCCCAGGCGGCGCTCGCGCAGATAGAGAGTGCTACAATCAGGAACAGAACTGTGAATCGTTTCATTTAAACTCCTCCCCTTTTCCCCTCCATTTCTATTTATGCCCAAGCGCGGCCAGATGGCGCTATTCGTATTATTTCGCCACGTGGTTCGCCCTAATGACAAACTTGCGTTTTGATGCCCATTTTCTACTTCGCGAAATAGTTGCCAGCTCCTGCCAATGATCCAGAAAAAAGCTCGCGAATTTTCGTCGCGAGCTTTTTTCTAAAGACTTTGGCAAACATATTGTTCTTATTCTACTTCTACACCATCGCCGCCAGAACAACTAGATCCTGCAAAAAGGGGTTTTCCAATAAAAGGTGAATATTAATTCATGCACTTTTATCTGAAAGGATGATCATTATTCTCATAGATCAAATTATGGGCGACAAAACAAGCTTTTCGGTTCGACATCGCTTGTTAAACAGCATCTTGTTTCTTGGCGTGCTACTGTCGTTCCTTGGTGCTGGAGCCAATTATATGCTAGCCTTGCCTTTAATCGCAATTGTCCCTACTTTATTATCGGGGTCCTATCTAGCCGCCTGCTATTATCTATCCCGCTTTCGTTGTCAATACAACGTCCCGATTCTCGCCGCCCTGTGCCTGACCATGCTGATCGTGCCTGTAGGCTGGGTGAACACCGGCGGCAGTTTAAGCCGCGCGCCGCTCTATATTGTGCTATTTGTGCCCATGATAGCCATCCTGTTGGACGGTGGAAAAAGAAATCTGGCAATCACACTGCTACTGCTACTGAGCAACGGACTGATTTATTGGGAGTACCTGCATCCCCAGGCAATACACCTTCCGCTGCATTCGGCCATGCGCTATTGGGATCTGGGCCTGTCACTGTCTCTGGCGATTGTTGCCAGCAGCATCGTGTTTAGTAAAGTTTTCGGTTACTATCAGGAAGAATGTCAACGGGCCAATTATTTTTTGGCAGAAACTCAGCAAGCACATATTAATATGCGGTATTTGAGCTACCACGATAAATTGACCAACACCTTCAACCGGGCATATTTTGAAGAAGAGTTATTGCGGTTGGAGCAGGGACAAAGCCAACAAGTCGGCGTATTCTTTTTTGATGTTGACGGACTGAAATTTATTAACGACACGCTGGGCCACGCGCAAGGCGACCGCCTGTTGGTTCGCGCTGTGGAAATTCTAAACTCTGCTTTCGCGACTGACGAGTCCATTTTTCGTATTGGCGGCGATGAATTTGTAATCCTGTTGCAACAGGCGCAACGGGATAGGCTCGAATCACTCTACGCGAAAGTCGAACAGGCACTGAAAACAGCCAGCCGGCAATCCCGTGAAACAGAAATCCCCTTGAATCTTTCTTTTGCATTTGCGCTCGGTCACAATCAGGCGTTGCGCGATTTGCTAAAAGATGCCGAAGGGAAGATGTATCGAGAAAAACTATTGCACCATGCCAACGACAATTGGACAATCATGCAAACAGTCAAACAAATGCTGTCTGCCCGCGATTTCGATACCGGCGAACACAGCGAACGGCTGGAGTTGCTGATTTGCGAGCTAGCAGAGCTCGCCGGCATTCCGACCTCCAGCATGGCCGACCTTCGCTTATTCGCCCGATTTCACGATATCGGTAAAGTAGGCATCCCTGATCATATTCTGCTTAAGCCTGCTTCATTAAACGCCGAAGAATGGCAAACACTGAAAAAACATAGTGAAATCGGCTATCGCATCGCCCATGCTTCTCATGAATTGCGGCCAATTGCGAATTGGATTTTAAAACACCATGAACATTGGGATGGGCGGGGTTATCCGTTGGGCCTGGCAGGCCCAGACATCCCTTTCGAGTGCCGCTTGCTGGCAATTGTCGATAGCTATGACGCGATGATCAGCGACCGACCCTACCGTCAAGGAATGCCGCGCCAGGATGCGTTAGCAGAGCTGGAACGCTGTGCAGGAAGTCAGTTCGACCCTGCTTTGGCCCAGCTATTTCTTGAAATGATGCACCGCACATCATCGGTACATGCGTCGTCAATGCAGCCCTAATTTTGGCGCGAGATTCTCTTTCAGCGCTTAGTTGTCGCAACGGTCTTCGGCTGATGTTTGGCGCTAAAGATGCCGAACACACTCACCAGAACCAGCGCCGCACCCAACATCGTCCAGAGTCCGATCGGCTCATTCAGCAGCAGCCAGCCCAAAAACAGCGCCAGCACCGGGTTGACATAGGCATACGTCATCGCAATGTTGATTGGCAGCAGTTGCAGGGAATAGATATAAGAGGTGAAGGCAAACACCGAACCAAACCCGACCAGGTACAGCCAGGCCAGCCAGGCCGATAGATTGGGCTGCGGCGTCGGTTCGCCAAGCAGTAGGGAAATCAGCAGAAAACCGACGCTGGCAAACAGCTGATGATAAGCTGACATCACCTGCGGCGGCAAATTGACCGGTCTGCGGGTCTGAATCACAGAGCCAAGGGCCCAGCTGACGGCGGCGATCAACAAGGCGATTACTGCGAATGCCTGGGCGCTGCCCTTAGCCAAAGAGGGCGCGCTGAGGGCCGCGACTCCCAAAAAACCGACCAACAGAGCAACCAGCAAAACCGTCGATGGCCTTTTCTTGTACTGCACCAGCTCAATCAACGTCGCCCAAATCGGCGTAGAGGCGACAATCAGCGACGCAAAGCCCGAATCGGCGAATTGCAAAGCCCAAAGAACCAGGCCGTTACCGCCCATCCACAGCAGGTTGCCGACCAGTGCCAGCGACACCAGCTCCCGCCGGGTTGGTTTGATCGTGTAATGCTGCAACCGGGCCAGCGCAAACAGAATCAGCGAGGCAACCCCCATCCGCAACGCGCCAAACAGGAACGGCGGAAAGCCATTGGCCGGATCGACGCCAACCCGCATACCTAGATAAGTGGTACTCCACACCGTATACACAATGAATAGATGAAACAAGCCTTTGCGTGATAAATGTTCGAGCATAACGACTCCCTACAAAACATATTCTTCTTATTCTACACCCTCGCCGCCCGATCAGCCAGCCCCATTTGCTTTTGTTCATGCCACACGCCGCTGTGCCAATCAAACTCGATGGCTCGGCCCTGCACAAAAACGACGAGTTCGATTGAATCGAACCCGTCGCAGGCAGATAAGCTAAAACCGCTGTAACGCTCTAGAGCTTGGCGACGATTTTCTTGCCGATTGTTTTTAGGAGTTCCTGATTTTTCGGATCATTTGAGTTGCCTACGGCAACAGTCAGATAATAGTTGCCTGCCAGGACATGCAGACCCGGCGGCGCAATGAACGCATCGCTGCCAATCCCGTCAACTTTCGGTGCATTGGGGAAATTGCCTTTGATGGCGGCATAAAGTTTTTGCGGCGTCTGTCCATTCTTCGGCATAAAAGATTGCTGGGTGATGCCGATCTGCAATAATTTGCCGGACCCTTCTTGCACTGTGTTGTAGACGCACAATTTCAGCCCAACCGCGGCTGTTTCTTTTTTTTCAGGGTCTTTTACCGGTTGACCCAGATACTGCTGTGCGTCCGCTTTTGCAACAAGTGCGCAGGGCTCAATGGTTTTGCTTACGGTCGCTGAAACTGCCGGCGACGAAGCCGGCGCTTTAGCCGGGGCCGTGGCACTGCCGCCA
>JBGSKE010000600.1:0-1792 GCA_041741355.1 Negativicutes bacterium
CCACCATCGGCTTGCCAATAATGCAGCAATCTCATCCGCTGAAAATCTGTAGCGGATTATTTTGGCCGGAACTCCACCGACGATTGCATAGGCGGGAACATCTTTACTGACAATAGCGCCTGCCCCAATTACTGCCCCATCGCCCACAGTAACGCCCCGGCGGATAACCACATTGGCGCCGATCCATACATCATTGCCAATAACCGTGGCGCCTGCCTGTTCATTATAGCTCTGCAACTGCCCCAACCCATATTCCGGCGAGTATTGAAAAGGATGTACTGACAACCAGGACAACGGGTGTTCGGGCGCTGCAATCATCACATTCCAGGAAACAGCGCAAAAACGGCCAATCGTTGTTCCAGCAAAGATTCGGCCAGAATTCACATATGTATAGCGACCGATCGACACATCATCTTCAATCCACGCCTTGTCAAAAATACGAACTGGCGACTCGAAATGGATTTTGGAACTGATGTTTTCAGGGGCATTCGCAAAAAGCCCCTGCCGCGCCAGCCACCATCGTTTTATTGTCTTGCGGATGCACATCGGAATCCACCGTCTCACCCGTGCTTGATCCCCCATTCATAGGGTATCGACGCATCGAACGGATCCCTCCGGTTGATCTCGGTCGGATCGTGCGGCAGTGTCGCACAGTTTGCCACAATAGACAGTTCCTCGCCGATACCCTTGAACCCGTTCCAAACCAGCGGGGGAACCGTCACCAGACAGTAGTTTTCCGGTCCGAGAAAAATCTCCTGAACCTCTCCTCTGGTCGAGCTGCCTGCCCGGTCATCGTATAATACAAATTTAATCTTGCCATGCGGCACCGCATAGTTGAGCGTCATCCGTTCATGGATATGCCAGGCTTTGATAGCGCCAGGATGAATACAGGAAAAGTATATCTCGCCAAATTGCTGAAAATGAGGTGCATCGCATCGCATCATATGCATAATCTTGCCCCGCTCATCCAGTATCTGTCGCAGTGGTGTAATGACAACGCCTTCAATCATGGCCAAGCCCCTCCATATACCTTAGAATTTGCGCGTGGCTAATTGCGGCGACATCCTCGCCGTTGGACCAATGGCGATACCATTCCGCTGTTTCAGTCACGGTCCGGTCAAAATTCCACTGTGGCCGCCAGCCCAGCAACTGCCGTGCTTTATCACAGTTCAGCGTCAGTTTCCCAGCCTCGTGAGGTTTGAAAGTATTCGCCGTTCCAGTGATTGTCCCCTTGCCCCAGACCTCGATAAATCGGCGGGTCAGCTGCTCCACGGTCCGAATCGCCTCATCGCCGGGCCCGAAGTTCCATGCTCCGGCAAAAGCCCGGGGATCCTCCCATAACCGCCGGCCCAATAAAAGATAGCCGCTTAGTGGTTCCAGCACATGTTGCCAGGGGCGGGTCGCTGCCGGAAACCGCAGTTCGATTGGCTGGTCCTGCTGTAAGGCGCGCACGCAATCCGGCACTATCCGGTCTACAGCCCAATCGCCGCCGCCAATCACATTGCCGGCACGAACACTGGCTGCGCCAAATAGTTCGCGATGCTGGAAAAAAGAAGACTGATAGGAAGCGAAAACAAGTTCCGCTGCCGCCTTGGATGCACTATACGGATCATGGCCGCCCAGTTCGTCGTTCTCCCGGTAGCCCCAGATCCATTCTTTGTTTTTATAGCACTTGTCTGAGGTTACGTAAATCACAGACCGCAATGAGGAACAGCATCTCACCTGTTCCAACACATTCACCGAACCACCGACATTGGTATCAAACGTTTCTTTTGGCGAGGCGTACGAAAGG
>JBGSKE010000601.1:0-4510 GCA_041741355.1 Negativicutes bacterium
GGTTACCTCACCAAAGAGCAAGCGGAGTCCAAACTGCAAACGATGGATGCTGCGCATGCTTTCAAAATGAAAAACAATCTGGTTGCCCCCGGCGCCCGTCTCAACAGCCCCTTGACTGATGAGCAAAAGGCGGATATGAAAAAAATGGCTGAGCAGCGTCTCGCCATCCAAAAAGAAAATTTAGCCCGTCTGGTAACAGCCGGACAAATTACCCAAGCGCAGGCAGATGCAAAGATCGAGTGGATGCAAAAACGAGTAAACGATGGCTTTGAAAAAGGCTTTGCCGGTCACGGCGGTCCGGGAATGGGCGGCCCTGGCATGGGTGGCGGTCGCGGACCTGGCAGCGGCCCTCGTTTCTAAACACCAATTACTGTAATATTTCCCACACTCCTCACTCCTCACTCCTCCTCTGTTTACCTCCGGCGCAAGCCGGAGGTTTTTTGCAGGACTTTTTCGATTCAGGCTGAATTTTATTTATGAAACAACCGACTACTTGATCAACAAATTGTCGGCTTTGGGGAGGATTCGCGTGAAACACTGGCGATCACCTATCGTGCTATTATGGTTGGTGGCGGTATTGCTGAGTGCAATCGCCGTCTTTGCCGCATTTGACCGAGTCCAAGTTGAAACCAATGAAGCACGGACTGACGCGCAACGCGAAAACGAAATCCTTTGCCGCGCCTTTGAACAGGACGTGTCCCGCAGTGTAGCCGGCATTGATGTAATCCTGCAGTTTTTCACGGCCCACTATGAAAAAGACCTGCGGATCACCGGCGATATTCAGTCGATGCTGAACGTACTGAGCCAACGACCGATTTTCCACATCGTCGGGCTTGTCGATGCCGCCGGGAACACCATCGCCAGCAGCGAGGCCGCTCTGCATCCTGTAAACATCGCCGATTTGCCGCACATCGCGATTCACCGCAACAGCAGCCATACGGGCCTGCACATCGGCAAACCCATGCGCGGTCGCACCACCGGCAAGGTCTCCATTCCGTTGACCCGGCGCCTGAATAACCCCGACGGTTCTTTTGCCGGCGTTGTCGTTGCCGATGTGAATCCTGACTATTTTTCCTCTTTTTATGAAGGGTTGGACCTCGGACCCAGTCACGGAGTTTCGCTGGTCGACCTTGATGGCATCGTTTTGGCCCGCTACTTCAACGGCAGCCGCGAGGTTGGTCAATCTGTAGCCGGTTCGCAAATTTTTCGTCTGCTGTCGTCGCGGCCGGTCGGCAGTTTTAGCAGCCCCGAGGGTGTCTCATCGCAGCAACGCCTGATTTCCTATCGCAAATTGTCGCTCTACCCGCTGATTGTAACCGTCGGAGTGTCGGAAACCCACGCGATGGCCGGGGTCGAACGGCGTAAAGTTCGCTATTACGGTATTGCCGCTATAATTGTCTTGTTATTGCTCAGTTCCGCTTATGGCTTGTCCCGCCTATTGCAGCGCAATGCACGGTTACTGCAACAAACCGGCGATTCCCTGCTGGCGTTAAAAGAGTCTACTGACCAGACGATTCAGACACTGGCCTCGATCACGGAAAAACACGACCCCTATGCCGCTGGCCATCAACGTAAAACGACAGAATTAGCCGTCGCGATTGGCCGTCAGCTAGGCTTTTCCCCCGACCGACTTGAATTGCTCAGCATCGCCGCTGCACTGCATGATGTAGGCAAAATCGCCATCCCCGGCGAGATTCTTAGTAAACCGGCCTTGTTATCGCCAATTGAGCATGACCTGATCAAACTGCATGTCAGCGAAGGCGTAGAAATCCTTCGGGCCGCCGACTTGCCCAAATCGGTTGTTACCACTGTGCTGCAACATCATGAACGACTTGACGGTTCGGGCTATCCCCTCGGCCTTGCTGCAAACCGGATTTGCCTAGAGGCAAAAATCTTGGCTGTAGCTGATTCAATGGAAGCGATGTTGTCGCATCGCCCTTACCGCGTTGCGTTGTCGGTTGACAAGGCACTAGCAGAAATCAAGGCGCTGCAAGGCACACACTACGATCCGCAGGTCGTTGACGCCTGCGTCTTTGTATTTCACCAGCAGGGGTTTCAATTCCGCCCAGCTTAATCGACCGACTCTGGTAGCGGAAAGCTTGCCACCACAAAAACAAGAAGAACCTCGGCAGTTTAATCCTGTCGGGGTTCATCTTTTCTAGGTTTTAACTTTAAAACGCGAACCGTTCTTCTTCAAACAGCTTAGCGCAAGCGTCAACCACCTGCGAATCATAGCGAGTTCCCCTACCGGCGACGATTTCCGCTAGGGCTGCGGTCTGTCCGAGCGCCATCCGGTATGGGCGATGCGACATCATTGATTCGACGACATCCGCCACCATGATCACCCGCGCTTCCGGCAAAATCTCCGATCCTTGCACCCGTTCCGGATAACCGGTCCCATCCATGCGTTCATGGTGTTGGTAGATAATCCGGGCAATCGGCCAGGGCAGTTGTATGGTTTTAAGAATTTCGTAGCCGGCAGAGGAATGGGTCTCGATCAAGCGACGTTCAATTGGATTGAGTTTGCCCGGTTTGCTGAGAATCTCGCCGGGAATATTGATTTTGCCGACATCGTGGATTGCGCCGGCCAATGACAAAATGGTCTGGGTTTCCTCGCCCAACCCCAGTTCATTGCCAATGGCTGCAGAAAGCTTGGCGACCCTGCGTTGGTGTCCGGCCGTATAAGGATCTTTTGCCTCGGTTGTATTGGAAAGCACCTCAATGGTCTGCCGCCACGCCTGCATCAAGGCGATTTCATGCTGTTTGATCTGGGTGATATCCGATGTAATGCCCATCACATTCCAAGTCCGTCCGTCCATCGATCGGATTGGTCGCTTGGTCCGCGACAGCCAGCGTTCCTGGCCATACCGGTCAATCAGAGGGATATCGGGCAACACCAGTTCTTGCAGTGATTCCAGGACTTTACCATCTGTTTCATCCAACATTTTAGCTACTGCTGGGTTTTGATGAATATCGGCGTTAGATTTACCGATAAACTCCTCCACTGGCACGCCCCAGGCTTCGGACATCGTCTTATTGACCATCAGGAATCTGCCAGCCTGATCTTTTACATAAATTCGTTCCGGCAGCGTATCAATCAAGGACCATAAAAACTCACGTTGGCGCGAGGCAGCCTGTTCGGCGGCATTAACACTCGCCGCCATTTCAGACCGCAGCCAATGCAGTTGCTCCTGCAAGCGTTGATTCTCCGCAATTAGCAACTCTGTTTCTGGCGAGCTCACGCGCTTTTCCTCCCGGATACTTCCGTCTGTGCTCAGGCTGACTGTAACGCCTGTTTCAGCTGAATCGTTTCCTGACTGGTCATCACTCGATCAATATTTAGCAGGATGACCAAACGGTCGTCCATTTTACCAATTCCCTCAATGTACTGGGCTTCCAGGATAAAGGTCGGCGGCGGCGGTTCAATCGAAGCGCCAGGCATCTGTACGACTTCGTTGACCGCATCGACAATGATGCCGACCGTCTGTCCATCAATATCGATAATCATGATTCTGGTATCATCTTCATGCGGTTTAACTGCCAAACCGAAACGTTTGCGCAGATCGACCACCGGAATGACCCGACCGCGCAAATTGATGATTCCCTCCATAAACTCAGGCGTCTGGGGCAGTTTAGTCACTGGAACCATCCGGTTAATTTCTTGCACCTTTTGAATTGGTAGACCATAATCCTCATTTGCCAGCTTGAATATTACCAATTGTACATCTTGTGCCATGATAAACGCTCCTTTCTATTTTAAAAATCACTTCGAATTCCTGCAATCGTTTATTCAGCCCGGCGGCCACTCCATATACCGGCCGCCCAGAATGTGCCAATGCAGATGCATGACAGTCTGACCACCATTTTTTCCGGTATTCAATACTACGCGGAAGCCATCCGCAACCAGTCCAAGTTGCGCGGCAATTTTCGGCAACGTCAGCATCGCATGTCCCAGCATATGCTGATCATCAGCGGTTGCTTCCGTCAATGACGACAGGTGTTTGCGCGGAATCACCAGTACATGCACCGGCGCCGCCGGATTGATATCGGCAAAGGCAATCAGCTGTTCATCCTGATAAATCGGCTTGACTGGGATCGCTCCCGAGGCGATTTTGCAAAAAATACAATCTTCCGACATGCATATTCCCCGCCTTCATTTCATTGTTGTCGCCAGGGAAAACGCTGAATAATTCGATTGCTGACGATTTCAACCTTGATTCGCAACGATTTGCTGCTGCAATTTATCTCACGCGCCGAATGCTCCATCCGGTCGCTCAGCGCTAAAATCAACTTCCTGTTGATTTTTTGTGATAAATTTTGCAGCTTCATCGGCGAATGCTACGGCTTCAACCAAATGCAATCTTAATTATATCAGTGTTTTCCTGTCTTGTTATAAAGATTCTTACTGTTGAAAATTCTGCCAGACGCTGCCGGTTTCCTGCTAAAAAACAGCGACTAGCAAAGTTATTTCTTCAACCGCCCGGCAAAACCTTCTTCTTTTAATTCAAGC
>JBGSKE010000602.1:0-1618 GCA_041741355.1 Negativicutes bacterium
GCTGCAGCAACGGTTATGGCGGGAGCGGATTCTGATTCGCAACTGCGCCAGCTTCACAGGGCTCTCAGACCGCTATATCCGGTTGGCAGTGAAGCAACCGGCCGAAAATCAGCGGGTGATTAAATTATTAAGAATGATAATGTGTAAGGAAGAGGAAGCATGACAACGATTTTTTTTATCAGGCATGGACAGACTTTGTGGAACAAGGAATTGAAGTATCAGGGACACAGTGATATCGCCCTTTCTGCAGAAGGATTACAGCAGGCCGAACGGGTGGCCAAACGCCTGCGGCGGGAACCCTTTACCGCCATCTATAGCAGTGATCTGTCCCGGGCGTTTATTACCGCCGAAAAAGTGGCGGAGCATCATTCGCTGCCGGTTGTGGCGATGCCGGAATTTCGCGAAGTCGGTTTCGGTGAATGGGAAGGCCTGAAATATGATCAGATTTATGCCGGTTGGTCCGCCGAGATCGACAAGTTTTTCCGCTACCCCAGCCAGGTCGAAATTCCCGGCGGTGAGACCTTTCATGCCGTTAAGGAACGGACTGACCGGGGACTGAAGCAACTGTGCGAACGCCATGATGGCGAATGCATCGCCGTCGTGACGCATGGCGGAGCGATCCGGACCATTTTATGTTCGGCGCTGGGCATTCCGCTTGACGCACTGTGGAGTTTCCGCCAGGATAATACGGCAGTCAACATCGTTGAATATGAAGAACGACATAATATTGTCCGCCTGGTGAATGACGTGAATCACATCTATGATTGGGAATCGCTTGACCCCGAGCGATTACCGTCCTACAATATAAATAAGAAATTCTAATGAATAGGAGTTTTAATTATGGATACGGCAGAACAGATTCGTGGGATGCTGGAGCAGAAAGTGTGGGCCGTGGTCGGCGCAACCGACAACGAAGACAAGTTCGGCTATAAAATTTTCAAATTGCTGAAAAAATCCGGTTACAAGGTGTTTCCCGTCAATCCCGGCCTCAAGAAGGTGCTTGGCGAAACCTGTTATCCCTCGTTGTCAGTCTTGCCGGAGAAGCCTGATGCGGTGAATTTTGTCGTTCCGCCCAAGGTGGGAGAAGCGATTGTCGCAGAATGCGCGGCGTTGGGAATTAAAAATGTTTGGTTGCAACCGGGCGCCAATGAGGATAATGTGGTGAATGCGGCGCATAAAGCTGCACTCAATGTGATATCCCACTCCTGTATTCTGGTGGAAGTGCGGCGAAAAGAAGCTTCGCTGTAAAACGGGGCATTGACCCCAAGATAGGAGGAATGTGCGATGGCAAAAGTAGAAATGGTGAACAAAGACAATTTTAAAGAAATGGTGCTTGACTCAACCACGCCGGTTTTGCTTGATTTCTATGCCAACTGGTGCGGACACTGCCAAAAATTGTTGCCGCTGCTGGATGAAGTGGCCGCAGACATGGATGGAAAACTCAGCGTAATGAAAGTGAATGTCGATGAAAATCGTGAATTTGCGCAAAAGTTTGAAATCAAAGGCTTGCCGACGATGTTATTGTTCAAGGCTGGCAGCGAAGTGGATCGTTTGGTTGGCTTTATGCCCAAAGATAAAATTATCGACAAAGTCAACGGCAAGCTGTAAGTTCTGCGTT
>JBGSKE010000603.1:0-5820 GCA_041741355.1 Negativicutes bacterium
CATAACCGATGACGGCGACTTTGCGGTCGAGCATGAGGTCCCAGTTGGCGTCCTGATCATAATACAGTTTTTTCATTAAGCGATTCCCCTTTCATAATTAGGTGTGATTTCGGCGCTGACTACATCGATCAATTTGGCGACGTGGCGTTGCAGTTGGGTGGCGGCGGCTTTTTCGCAGCACAGGACAGCCCGGACGCAAACTTTATCAGTTTGGTCGCTGGGCGAGAACGCGAGTTGTTCGATGGGAACTCCCCGACGATAGCATAATCCGGCCAGGCGCAATAAAGTATCCTCTTGGCGGTTCAAAACGACAGACAATACGTGACTCATGCTAAATCCCCCTTCGTAATTGTTTGGCCGGAAAAACAAAACGCCCCTGACGTAACGTAGTTAAACGTAACGTCAGGGGCGGGAGTTCCCGCGGTACCACCCTGAATTTTCTCTCATTTCACCGGCCATCACCGGCTGTCCCATAACGTAGGACCTGCGTCTTGACCTACAACACCGCAGCTAAGTATTTGCTACGGGTTCGGCAAGCAGTTCATGGGTGATTTAGAATAATCGCGCCGCACCGGTTCACACCAACCACCGGCTCTCTGAAACGGACTTGCTATTATTCCGCTCCCAATCATCACATTTAAAAAAACAATGATGAAATTGTGTCGGATTTTGTATACATTATCGCAAACTGCCGGCGAGGTGTCAATGGAAAATGCTAAAATATTTTTACGGTGGAATAATGTGCCTTGGGAACGGATTGTGGGGGGTGGCCGCAAGTTAAACACAAACAATTTTGCTTGAATATGCATTTGCCTGTAGCGGTGTGCCCGAATTGTCATTATAATGGACTTAATGGAAGCGGGATATCAGCTACGACACTATAACGAGTCGACCGAAAGGCAGGCAGCCGGCATGCGTTACGAAGGAACCGTTTATCGACCGCCGAGTGAGGCGCACAGCTTGCTAATTCAATGCACTATCGGTTGTCCACACAACCGTTGCACCTTCTGCGCGATGTACAAGGACAAAAAATTCCGCATTCGCACGGTGGCAGATATTCGGCAAGACCTGAATTCAGCTCGCGAGTACTATGGGGAAAATGTCCAGAGCCTGTTCTTGCCAGACGGGAACACAATCTTGATGAAGACGGCGGAACTGATTGACATTCTGAACTATGCGCGGCAACTGTTTCCCCGGTTGTCGCGGATTACCATGTATGGATCGGCGCAGTTCCTAAAACTGAAATCGCTTGACGAACTGACAGCTCTGTGTGCGGCCGGTCTTAACAGGATTCATTCCGGCATGGAAAGCGGCGATGATGTGACGTTGCAGCGCATTTGTAAGGGGTCGACCGCTGAACAGATCGTTGCAGCAGGCTGCAAGGTCATTCAGGCCGGCATGGAACTGAGCGAATACGTGTTGATCGGCATTGGCGGCCATGAGCGCACTCGGGAACATGCGATTGAGAGCGCTAAAGTATTGAATGCTATCAATCCACGTTTTATCCGGTTGCGGACTTTGATCCCCATGCCCGGGACGCCGCTGTTTGAAGCGTATCGACAAGGTGAATTTCACCTGCTCGGACCGCATCAGGCACTAGAGGAAACGCGTCTGTTCATCGATAACTTACGTGTGGAAGGAACAGAATTGTTCAGTGACCACCATTCCAACTATGCGTGGATTCACGGTCGTTTGTCAAAGGAAAAGGCGCAAATGATCGGAAAAATTGAAGAATTGCTGTCCTTGCCGGCATCGCATTTTCGTCCGCCAGCGGAGGGAGCTTTATAAAATACTTCGATTTTCTGTGAATTTCTTCATAGGGAAAAAGGAAATTTGGCAAACGTGTCGAAGCTGAAACAAGGATGTAGTTAAAAGCAAAACAACATGCAGGAGGAACTGGGTGGAGTTTTTTTTGGTTCCCTTGATTGCCATTGTTGTGGTAACGTTCGCAATCTACAAATTGACGGCGATGATATTCCATATTCATCTGCCAGGAGCGCTGCTGCTGTTGCTAGTGGTGTTTGCTTGGCTGGTTTCTTTGGTTTTGCCTGGTCTTTTTTTTCAAACGGCCGGCTTTTTGGGCTCGGTGGGGATTTCGTTGGTCAGCGCAGTCGGCTTTGCCTGGTTGGCGACCACTTTTGATGCTAAGCGCCAATCGACGCAAATGACGGCGGTATCGATGACTGGGGAAGCTCTGACCGAGACGACAGTTTGGACGCCGCCAGCCGAGTCGGCGACTCCCGTATTGCCCAGAGAGAAATGGCAAATGGTTGCCAAGACTGAAATGCAGAACCTTCCGGCTGAAGCTGTGGTTGAAGAAATTGTTGCGTCTGAGGTCGAAGTCGAAACAGCACAGAACTTAGCCGTTTCAGAGCCGGAACCACTGCCCCGACCAACTTCCGCTGTTGAGGTTTTCACCGAACCGACGGAAACGGTTGCTGTGTCGCAGGTTGATCAATCTGCTTGGGTTTCGGTAGAAGATGTAGCGGTGATTTCTGATGCGTTCCTGTTTGAAAACCAGGAACTGGATGCTGACAGCGATTCCGCCTCCGAACCGCTATTGCTGGTTGAAGAAATTATACAGGACGAAACGACGGCGCCCTTGGTGGATAATATTGCTGAGGTTGTGTCAGCGCAGGCGGCGCCGGCTGAAGTATCGGCTAATGAACAGTCAAACGAAGTTCCGCCGGTTGAAGAGTCTTGGTTTGAAGACCAGGTCAGTGAACGAACCGACGAGGTGCAACCAGCCTCAGACTCATTGGAAGATTTACTGGAATTTGCTTTCGCCCAGCGCACAAAAAGTAATACAATCGGTGCACTGGCGACATTCCGGCTGGTTCGCAGTTTATATGCCGACAGCCATGCAATGCCGATGGTCGTCGCTGAAATTGTCAGCACATTGCAGAGCCAGGGTCGGTATGATATTGCAATCAATGAATTGTCAGAAACCGTGCATTTGCCAGCCATACAACAAGACCCGCGGCTTGTCCGTACGTTTGTGCAAAAAATGGCCTACTTGCAATTTTTGCGGGACCTTTTGATCGAACGCGGTTCCCCTTTTCTTCCGTTTGAACAGATTCCGGAGGAATGGCAAGAAGAGATAGAACAGGGATTATTAACGGGAAACCGTGTGCAATCTTAATATGTAGTGTGGAGGGTTATTGATGAAAAAGAGTGCGGACATTCTTAGGCTGCCGGTAATCAGTATCAGTGAAGGAAAGCAAGTCGGCACGGTTAAGGACCTGGTAATTGACGCTTCGCAAGGTGCGGTGGTCGCGTTGGTTGTTGACGACGGTTCTTGGTATCTTGGCGCCAAGGTATTGCCGTTTAATGCGATTACCGGATTGGGCGAATCGGCGGTCACGGTTGAAGGAACCAGCAATCTCATTCCCGTCTCCACACTTCCGCGGATTGAGCAACTGATGGCGGCAGGAGTCAAGGTGATCGGAACTCGGACATTGACTAAAGCTGGCCATATGGGTGGGAAAGTCGTGGAAATCGCGATTGATGAGACTGGTCGGATCAATACCTGTGAAGTCGAAGAGAACATTGGAGAACGGATTATGGTTCCGGTCCAGCAAATTGTGACTTTCGGCAAGGATGTGCTGATCATCAGTGAGTCGGTAGACATGTCCGGGCGGGGATCCGTCGGGATGCGGCCGATCATGACCAACTCCTATGCTCCTAGTGAACCGGTCTCAGTCCAGTCGAGTCCAGTCGCGGCAGCGACCGATGACGCTGCACAGTTATTTGAAGAAAAACAACGTCGCTATTTGCTCGGGAAGCGAGTGAATCGACGGATTACATCGGCGGATGGCGCCGTTATCATTGAGCAGGGCAGTGAAATCACTGAAGATATCCTGCAACGTATCCGTGAAGAAGACAAAATGATTGAATTGACGATGAACCTGCGCTTGTAGACGTTGGTTGTCACTACCAGACGTAATACGGAAAACCCTAAACGGCTTTTGAAATATACGCTATGAATCCCCGCATCAGCGGGGATTCTCGCTCTGTCAAAGCAACATGAGTGGTGAGGGGAGTGCATTTTCACGCGATTTATTAGTTTTTTCCTGATAATCTTGCTGATGGGTGGAGTATTGTTGGCGGCCAATGATATCGCATTGGTTTATTCCGATATGCTTTGTCCGGGCCTTAGCCTGGCGGATATTCCGGTAGGTGGTCTGTCGGTGGGAGAAGCGGAGAAAACTGTCGCCCAGTTGCTATTGCGACGCCAGGCTGGGCCGTTGCTGCTTCTGCAATTGGGGGATAAAAAATGGGAAGTTCCCTGGGAAATTATTAGCAAACAACCGGAAGCCTCCAGCCTGGTCCGCAGGGCCTATGGCGTGGGGCGGACAGGCAACTGGTTGGAACGCCTGGAAAGTCAATTTGTCGCCAAGAATGGCGGAAAGTCAATCGCGTTGGGGCTAAAGCCTGATCAGGAAAAACTCCGCCTGTTTATCACAGAGATTGCAACCAGTCAAAATCGGCGACCGCAGGATGCGATGCTGACTGATATCCATAATGTCATTCGTGTTGAAAATGAAGTAACCGGGATACAGGTTGATGTTGCCGCCACACTTTTGAAAGTCGCGCAGGCCATCAGCGATGGCAGTTTCGCAACGCTGACCTTGGTTGTGAAGGAAATTCCCGTTAAGGTTCGGGCTGCGGATTTGCAAGGGATTGATGGCTTGCTGGCGTCTTTTGCCACGACCTATGATGAGGCAGATGATGACCGAAGTCAAAATATTAAGCTTGCAGCGAGCAAGCTTAATAATATGCTGATAAAAAGTGACGAAGTGTTTTCGTTTAACGACCGGGTCGGCGCCCGCTTGCCTGAGTTTGGATACCGGATGGCCCCTACAATGTCGAGCACTGGAATTGTAATGGACTGGGGAGGCGGCGTTTGCCAAGTCTCAAGCACTTTTTACAATGCGGCATTATTGGCTGACTTCAAAGTTTTGGAGCGTAGCGCCCACTACCAACCGCCGGCGTATGTGCCGCTGGGATTGGATGCGACAGTGGCTGACGGGCAGATTGACCTGAAATTAAAAAATAGTTCTCAGTATCCGCTTTATATTAAGAGCACGGTCGCATCGGGTAAGTTAGAAGTGCGGATCTATGGGAAAAGGGATGCCAATGCTGCTGCTGTGAAAATCGAAACGGTTGAAAAAGAGGTTCGGGTAGCTCATACATTGATTGTGCAAGATCCGTTCCTGGAGGTTGGCGATGAGATTGTCGACGATGAGGGAAAGCCTTCGTTTACGGTTACGGTACAACGGATCAAACAGCGTGGCGGGGCTGAACTCAGCAGGGAAACGATTTCCACCGATGAATTTGACGGTGCAAATCGGGTCGTCCGCGTCGGAACCCGCAAGGATTCTGGTTCCAGCGGCAAATAAATGAAGTGAAATTATAGTTGCAGTTTTTTGCTGATATGGTACAATCAAAGCGGGTTTTTTCCCGCTGAATCAAAGGGTAAAAGGGGAGTGGATATGCAAAAGGAATTTCATCTATCCCAGGCCGATGTCAAGCGGCTGGCGGAGCAGTTCGGCACGCCGCTGTTGGTCATGTCGGTCGAGCAGGTTAAAAACAATTACCGCTACTTGAAGGAATTTATGCCCCGGGTCAACATTCATTATGCGGTCAAGGCAAATCCAGACGAACGGATTGTCCGCACACTGAAGGACCTGGGGTCTTGTTTCGATGTTGCTTCGGACGGAGAAATCTTCCAACTGCAGGATATGGGTATTGGTGGCGATCGGATGGTTTTTGCCAACCCGATTAAACCGGTGCACAGTATCGAGACAGCCAGGCAGG